>JALWML010000176.1 GCA_027083915.1 Lysobacterales bacterium
TCATGATTGTTCTCATATTGCAATCATGAACTAAATTTAAATATTTTGCCAATTACAGGCTCATTTCATATTAGAATAGCTTTTTGCTTCAGGCTCATTCCATATTGGACAAGGCTTATTGAATACTCTGGTAAAAAATGATATAAAATAATGAGGCAAAGAGAGGAATGAACATAAAACTTGATTAAATGACAAACTTCATATGACACAAAGAAAACACACAAATATAACAATAATATTAACTGCGCTATTTTTTACAACTCAAATTGCTGCAAAAAAATACAACTTAGTTATTGAACCTACTTACCCAATTAATCAAGCCAAAGAAATTTATGAACCCTTTAGAAAGTGGTTAAGTAAAGAAACAGGCTATGATTTAGAGCTTGTTATTGATAAAAACTATTACACCTACTGGTACAATGCACAAAAAGATGAACTCCCTGACTTTACGCTTGATGCTCCACATATTGCCGCCTATCGGGTCAACTATAAAGGTTACGATGCTCTAGCAACAACTATCGAACCTCTTTCCTTTCACTTGATTTCACTTGATGAACCGGCGAAAGACGAAAGCGTACAAGACTTTATGGTGGGTAAGAAGATAGTGATGCTTCCCAGCCCAAGCTTAGCAACTACTTACTTCAAACAATGGTTTACCGATCTTTTTGAAGCTCCGAAGAAAGACATTTCTGCACTTTCATGGCAGGAAACTGTTGAAATTGTATTTGATGGCGGTGCACAAGCTGCCATTGTTCCAAATTGGATGTTCAACCTTTACCCAAACTTTAGCTCGCTGATTGAAAGCAAAAAGACACCAGGTGCTACTTTTACCGCCTCACCAAAGGTCGAAAAAGAAGTTGTAGATAAATTTCGATCAGTGTTATTATCAATGGGTGAAAATGATTCAGCCTATGACGTTTTAGTTGAACTCAATACAGAAGGGTTTAAACAGCCGAATCCTGCTGATTATGAAGGACTCACTGATTTATTGTCAATCAGATAATTTCTATTACCCAAACCTCTTAATAGAAATCCTTTGAATTTATTTCACAATTTATCATGTATTTCTTTCTGCTTTGGTTATAATATCCAGTTTATAATAATCACAAAATTTCATGACAAAAAAACAACAATCCAATCACGAACGAAGACGGTTTGAACGATTGGCTTTTGTACGAAAGACGATGTTGTTTTCAGGATCTAATGCGTGGAATTGCGAGATGATTGATATATCTTTAAAAGGTGTTTTATTTTCTAAACCAAAAGATTGGTCTGGAAAAATAAATGATATTTTTCGTCTCTCAATTGCTCTTACCAATTCACCAAGTATTAGCATGAGCATCGAAGTTGCCCATATCGACAATAACAACATTGGTGCTAAATGGACAAAGATTGATGTTGATAGCTTTATTAGCCTAAAGCGAATCTTAGAACTAAACACAACTGATAGACACAGACTAACAAAAGAAATGTCTTTTCTTGAATCGGACTGAACTCAATCTAAATTTTATGGCATCGCCACAATATAACAAACCCATCCAGCATCAGCAGTACCAACTTTAGTCACTTCAAAAACCCCATCACCTTCACCATTTTTTTCATCAGTTCCTTCCCAATACACATCTACTTGAGAAAACCCCGCCTCTAACAACATTTCTTGTAACTCAGGTAAAGTCCACAAACGCCAGTAATAATCAAAAGCTTTATTGTATTCAACCCCGTCATCTGTTTTGAAGTGAATATAACACTGCATCTGCGAGTTAATCGGATTAAAACTGGCTTGATCCCAAATATAGGTAAATCCTTCGCATTGTCGTTCTTCAGTTAATACTTTTGCTGCTTCATAACCACCAAATGCATCCAAAAAGAAAATCCCTGTTTCTTCCAAAGAGTCTTTCACCGATTTAAAATAATCAATCATAATCGGGCGTTCCATAAATAAAAAATAACTAAAGTTCATTGCCAAAACAATGTCCATCTCTTGCAAACCAGAGTTTCTTACATCGGCTTCAACATAAGTAAGGTTATCTTTGTTTTTCAACTTGGGTAAAACATTTTCTCTACCCCAATCCAAAACACTTTTCTCTAAATCCACTGCCCACGCCATATTTGCTGGATTTCTATCCACCCACTCACCTGCCGTTTGTCCAGTGCCTGAAAAATCCTCGCGTAAATAGCGTGCTTCATTGCCACGTATAGCTTTGTAAGTGGCTTCCACAAAATCAATTTCAGCCTCAACGCATTGAACGGACTCTTGATACATTTTATGGATGTCGTGTTTTTTCATAGGATTATAATTATAGTTGAGCAAATCTATTTAGTTAAGAAAGAAAAAACTTCGCCATTATCTTATGGCGAAGTTTATTGAGTATTACCCAAACCCCGATATAGAATCGCGAATGATAGTGCAAGTAGTTGATGTGCATAAGGAATCAACAAAAACTAAATACACCTCATTGGTGATGAAGCTTTTTGGTGATTTCTTAGGTGCATTAAGGACTTGTGCTAGCATCGTGATTTCTATATCGGGATTTGGGTATTACTTTATTGTGCGTCTAAAAATCGTTCAGCATCAAGTGCTGCCATACAACCCGTGCCAGCAGAAGTAATCGCTTGACGGTAAATGTGATCACTGACATCACCAGCGGCATAAACTCCTTCAACAGAAGTTTGTGTTGCATTACCACTTTGACCAGTTTGGACTTTGAGGTAGCCGTGGTTCATTTCTAATTGTCCTTCAAATATCTTGGTATTTGGCGAATGACCGATAGCAATAAAGACACCATGCACATCAATCTTGCGAAGCTCTCCAGTATTTTTGTCCTTAACATTAATACCTGTCACGCCCATATTGTCACCAAGCACTTCATCTAAGTTGTTATTCCAAACAAATTCGATGTTGCCATTTTTGGCTTTTTCTTTAATACGGTCGATTAAGATTTTTTCAGAACGTAGTTCATCACGCCTGTGCACAAGATAAACTTTTGATGCAATATTGGAAAGATACAACGCTTCCTCAACAGCAGTATTACCACCGCCAATGACAGCCACTTCTTTATCGCGATAGAAAAAACCATCGCAAGTCGCACAGGCTGAAACCCCTTTACCTTTGAAAGCTTCTTCAGACTCAAGACCTAAATATTTGGCGCTGGCACCTGTAGCAATAATTAACGCATCACAGGAGTAAGTCGCCGAATCCCCTTTCAAAATAAAAGGTTTTTGCTTCAAATCCACTTCATTTATATAGTCATACACCATTTGTGTATCAAACTTTTCTGCATGCTTCAACATACGTGCCATTAAATCAGGACCTTGCATATCATCAGGATCTCCCGGCCAATTTTCAACCTCGGTGGTTGTCATTAACTGACCACCCTGCTCGATTCCTGTGATAACAACAGGGTTAAGATTAGCACGTGCCGCATAAATCGCCGCTGTATAACCAGCAGGACCCGAACCGATAATAATTAGTTTATGATGAATTGTTTCGCTCATGAATGTTCTCTTTTATATTTAATGCGTGTATTTTAGCAAAGTTTTGAATTAATACCATTAGCCTTTTTTGATTGTTGTGATAGATTTAGTGAATAAGCAACATATCTGATGGTTGTTGTGGGTTATTCTTTGTTTTTGATGGGCGGGGTCCATCTTACGTTTAGCTTTGGAGCTTTACTTTTACTTGATGGGCGGGGCCCATCTTACCTAGTATTTTTGTGCGTTTGTAAGATGGGCCCCGCCCATCATGATTTACCTTTGGCTTACAATAGTTGGTGATTTTCAATAATCATCACAAATATTGCGAAGCAGCTGTTATCATTCCGCCTATGGTTGTAGAGCTTTTATATAATGTCAAAAAACTCTTTAGGTTTTCCATCACGCTTTCTGACCATTTTTTCTGCGGATTACTCGATGCTTTTGCCTCTGACAATAGCCCAAGCATTTTATTGATGTCATTTTGCTCTTGCGGGTTGGCTTTGTTTTGCATCTGCTTAAATAACTTTGTCATTCCATCTATTTTATTTTCAATGGTATAATTTTTTTGCAACGCTTTGTTATTCTCACCTTGCAAGTTTTGATTTTTTCCGCCGTAATTATTAATTGTATAATTATTTGTCACTTTATTTGCTCCTCTTTTTAAAATGTTTTTTCGTAAATTATCTGCTAATTGGGTATTGTTCACCAAACCATCAATCATATCCGAGCTTATCATTTCGTACTGTGGGATAACATCGCCTATATTGACTCTTTCATACAGGTTGATTTTCAGATTATCATAAGCTTTTTGGGTTTGTTTGATATTGATTAATAGCAGTTGTAAAAAACTGTCTCTATCGCTACCAACAACGGTTGTTTTTAAGACGTTGCCAGCCATTTCGAGCAAAGCTTTATTTTCATCATCGCCATAAAGATGCAAAATAATACCCGTACGCCATAAATGCTTGGTATCATTCAAATGGGTTGAAAAATAGGTCACAAGTCTAAAGAAAAAATCCTTAGGCAGATTGCCAAAATGCAATTCAAGGTAACTTTTATTTGCATAATTTTCAGCTAAAACTAGCTTATCAAACACCTCGTGAAAATCATCAGGCTCATCCAAGCCCGTTGCCAAAGGTATCAACACTTCATCATGACGCTTGTCGTAAATAAAGCCCCAACGGTAATTGAGGATAATTTTTTTGATAATATTAACACCTGCTTCATCATAAGCCACCGATTCATATTCATCATTTGGGTTACTGTCCTTTATTTCACCATCTTTTGCAATATAAATTGGTTTACCATTATTCAAGGCTTTTTTAAAATCAACATCCCTCATTATCCCTGCTTTAAAAGTATTATTTTTGTCACTAATATCACCATCATAATTAATCACTTTGTATACGCCATAAGTCAACCAATGGCGTTGATTGACCAAGATAAAATCATCTTCCATCTCTTCATTGTCAAATTCCATAAAGCTTTTTTCAGGAAAAACATAGCCTTTATTGTTGGCTAGTTTAATCATTTTTTGTATGTCGTCTTCCGGCATGTCTTTCTTTATCAGCACATCTTGCATTTCTTTAAAGGTAACAAAGGGTTTATTGTTTTTCTCAAAATTATCCGATATTTCTTTGATAGTGTTGACTTGTACAAGCAAGTTATTCTTTGCAGCTTCATTTTTAACATTCTCGATAATGGCATTTTTGACATCTGATTGGGCAAATATGTCTTCACTAATCTTACTATTCATGTCGATACTGGCAAAACTGAGTGTGAGGTTTTTATCGGCGTATTTTCGCTTAAGTGCATGTTCACGCAACCATGATTTGTTGTTTTTACCCGAACAATGAGAGTACACAATAACAACATTTGATGGAGGAGGATTGTCACCTTTATTTTCACTTATGCGATTAGCAATCATATCCAACCACTTATCGGGTTGTTCATTGGCTCGTTGGTTACAGACAATAAGATAAGAAGATTGACTGGAAACAAAAAAACTGTGAGTGCTGTGCATAATCACTTGCCCACCAAAATCCCACAAGCTCACGTCAATACCATCAAGTGTAACAGTCGAAACACTCACCCGTGGTGTCGGTTGTAGATTTTGCTCGTTAACTGATTCAAAATCACCATGCAACAATTTAACTAAGCTTGTCTTACCAGCTCCACCATTTCCTAAGATAATTAAACGGGCTTCATTGGATTTAACCAAATCACCATCAGCAATTTGCTGAATGTATTTGGCTAAAACTTGAGCTGATCGTTCTTTTTGTACAATTTCAAGATCTTGAATATGATTATCATCAAACAATGCTATATAGGCTTTTATGTATTTTTTATTATCGGCTGAAAATAAAGTTCCTTCACTAGCTGGTCTAATAATAAAATCAGTCCAAAATTTATCAAGCTTTTTTAATTCTGGAATTGACTTATCATGCTTCCATAATGGTTGTGTTGATAAACTCTTGCCTTGTGAAAGGCTAATAAGATCGGCATTCAGTTCTTCGATTGTTTTTTGTCTTCCGCCGAAGGCGGCCGCGTAGGCGGCGGCGGCG
>JALWML010000177.1:0-4713 GCA_027083915.1 Lysobacterales bacterium
AAAACTTTTGCAAACAATGTGACACAAGTCATTCAAAAGTTAGGCTTAAACAAAGCAGAATTTATCGTCGCAATTAAACATAACCCTGATGCTAATATTTCAGCACATGGACAAGACACTTGCGATTTTGAAGTTATCATGAACCCTGGACAAGCCCCACAAAAAATGTCCAAAACGGCCTCAGGTGGCGAGTTATCACGGATTGCACTGGCAATAGAAATATGCAAAAAACAAGACCAATCCTCAAGCTTTGTCTTTGACGAAGTCGATGCTGGCATAGGCGGTGCAGTGGCTGAAACCGTCGGCAAACTCATGCGTAAGCTCAGCACCAAACAACAAGTCTTTGCCGTTACCCATTTGCCTCATGTGGCAGGACTCGCTCATCACCATTACCTCGTGAGTAAAACTGAAGTTAAAGGCCTTACCGAAAGCTTTGTTGACCTACTCGACAACAAGCAACGCATACAAGAACTCGCCCGTATGTCTGGCGGTTCAACCATCACCGAAACGACACTGGAACAAGCTAAGGCGTTTATGTTGGGTTAAATATTTCTATTTTCCTTGGCATATATAATCACCCCTGCGAGATAGTGAAAATCATCTAAGAAAGAATGAAAATGGCTTAAATACCATACCATCCATAAAAGTGTATCCCTAGGTGTTAGTACCGAAAGTTGAATTACAATGATTGCCGCCTTTATAACAAATTTCCTACTAGTTTACTTTTGTCATGCATGACCTTTCCAATCTTTTGAGTGTATTATACCCTTAATACGAAGTTATCCTTAGTTAGCTGTTTTTCAATATCTGAATATGAACAATCAAAAATATTATAGCAATTACCTTGTTCTATAATTTGACCAAAGTTTTCTCTGTTTGGTTTATTATTCACTCTTATTTTTACCCTTGTACTTCTATCCAATTTCACTTGCTCATCAATACGGTAACTGTATTTATAATGATTGATGCTAGCTTTTAAATCACCAACTATGGCTGTACCTGTAGCAATACTTCCTGCACCTGCACCTTTAAAATAAAATTCTGTATCATTGTTTTTTAGAATAATAAGGTTATTTTCAAAGTCTGTTTTACCAAGTTCACTTTGCAATGGCACAAGCTCTGGCATAATTACGATACTGACACCCTTATCTGTTTTGGTTAGTGTTGCGATTTGTTTAATAGTACTGTTTTGACTTTGGGCATAGGCAATATCTTCAAGACCTATATTTTGAATGCCATAATTCTTAACTTCATCAGGATGTACAACCAAACCAAAGGCATGAGCCGCTATAATAATCGCTTTGTTTTTGGCATCAAAGCCACCAACATCGGCTGTTGGGTCTGTTTCGGCAAAACCTTTTGCTTGCGCTTGTTGCAAAGCTTGTTGATAAGAACAGTTGTTTTGAAACATTTGCGTGAGAATATAATTACTCGAACCATTAAGTATCGCTTTTATGCTTTGGTTTTGTGATTGTTCAAAATACAAATCCAAATTTCGGATAATCGGGATACTGCCAGCTACTGCTGCTTCATAAAGAAACGAAGTAGTAACCAGTTTATTCCATTGAATAATTTCAGCAAGGTTTTCTGCTACCATTTTTTTATTTGCGGTAATAAAGTGTTTACTCTTATTGATGGCATTTTTGGCAATTCGATAAGATTTATCGGCATCATCAATCACTTCTATCACTGTTTTTATATTACGATTATCAGTAACTTGCTGATTTGTCGTGATGATTTCATGACCTACTTTTCTAGCCTTGTACTCGTGTTTAACCACTATATTTTTTAACTGCGGCAATGAACTGTTATTGTGCAGCAATTCATACACGCCTTGTCCAACACAACCCAAACCATGCATAGCCACTTGTTCTTGTTGTTTACTATCGGTTTGGTAAAAATCGGCTATAGATTGAGCGATTTGTACCGTTTCGACTAAAAACCCATCGTGTCCAAAGTTTGATTCAATCACATCTAAGCGTGAATTTTCAATACCATCCACTAATTGTTGTGAGTCAGCTAATGGAAACAAAATATCTGTAGAAATTGCAATCACTAAGGTTTTTGCCTTAATTTTTACTAAAGCTTGTTTAATACTACCACGATTACGTCCCACATCATGGCTATCCATGGTTTTGGTAATGGCATAATAACCATAAGCGTTAAAACGGTTAACCAGTTTTTCACCTTGGTAACTTTGGTAGCTTTCGGCTTTACGGATTTTATCAAAGCTGTATTCATCATTTTGGGTACTGTTATAAGCAGTATTATTGCGATAACTCAATAGCGCAATACTTCGAGCCGCTTTTAGACCATTTCGCGCTGCATTAGCATGTTTTTCTCCCCACGTATTATCCGCATGTATTGCCAATCGTTGGGATTGATTAAAAGCAGCTACCCATGGTGAAATAACAGCCGATGAACCAAGTAAAACAAGATTGTCGCATATTTCTGGTTCAATAATTGCCCATTCAACGGCTTGATGACCACCAACTGAACCTCCAATGATAGTATGTATGTGCTTTATACCAAGGTGTTTTCTCAGCTCAATAAAGGCTTTAACATTATCTCGAATACTGACCACAGGAAATTTATCGTAACGTTTATCTTCATCACAATTTAGAGGCGAGGTTGAACCATAAGCCGAACCAATAATGTTAGCACAAACAATAAAATAATCATCCGGGTTAAACAAATCATTTGGACCAACTAAACCTGGCCACCAATCTTTAACATTAGCATCGGCAGTTAACGCATGACAAACCCAAATGATATTGGATTCGTCGGCATTTTTTTGACCATAAGTACTATAACTTATGGTCAAATCAGTTAAATAATCACCACCTTCAAGTGCAAACTTACCCGGCAGATTAAATTGCTCCTCTTGATTATTGGCTGCGATTTTGTTCACTTTAAATTGTTGTAAAGGCTTGTTGTAAGTCGTTTTTAATGTCGCTAACATGTTCTATTCCTACTGATAGTCTAAGTTGATTCGGCAAAACGCCTGCTGAAAGTTGTTCTTGTTCGGATAATTGTTGGTGCGTGGTTGATGCAGGGTGAATTATCAAAGTTTTTGAATCGCCAACATTGGCTAAGTGACTGATAAGTTGTAAAGAATCAACAAACCGGCGTGTTTCATCTAAACCTCCTTTGACTACAAACGAAAGTACGCCTCCAAATCCTTTTTTCAGGTATTTTTTAGCTGTTTCATGGGTTGCTGATGAAGGCAATCCTGGATAGTTAACATTTTCTACTTGTGGATGAGCCTCTAACCATTGCGCTAAATCAAGTGCATTCTCAACCGTTCGCTCTAAACGCAATGACAAGGTTTCTAATCCCTGAATCAATTGAAAAGAGTTAAAAGGCGATAACGCAGGACCAAAATCACGCAAGCCTTCAACTCGTGCTCGAATAGCAAAAGCCACATTAGGCAAACCTAAATCATTGCCTTCTCCAAAGACTTCACCAAAAACTAAACCATGGTAACCTTCGGATGGTTCGGAAAATTGGGGAAATTTACCGTTGTTCCAATCATAGTTTCCACCATCGACAATCACGCCACCTACAGATGTCCCATGACCTCCAATCCACTTAGTTGCTGATTCCACCACGATATTGGCACCATGTTTAAGCGGCTGAAACAAATAACCTCCTGCTCCAAAAGTGTTATCGACAATCAAAGGGATGTTGTGTTTTTGTGCCAATTGAGCAATGCTTTCAAAATCGGGTACACTAAAACCTGGGTTGCCAATTGTTTCTAAGTAGATGGCTTTAGTTTGATCGGTGATTTTAACTGCTATATCCGTAACTTTATCAGACTTGGCAAAGTCGACTTGGATGCCAAGGCGTTTAAAAGCCACTTTAAATTGGTTATAACTACCACCGTAAATATAAGGGGATGAAACAAATTGATCACCCGATTCTAGGATATTGTTTAATGCAATAAACTGAGCAGCTTGCCCGGAGCCCACCGCTACAGCTGCCACTCCACCTTCAAGTGCAGCAATACGCTGTTCAAAAGCATCGGTGGTTGGATTCATGATGCGTGTGTATATGTTACCAAATTCTTTTAAGGCAAAAAGATTAGCACCATGTTCTGAGTTGTTGAAAACATACGAACTGGTTTGGTAAATAGGAACAGCGCGTGAATTAGTCGTGCTATCTGGTTCATGTCCTGCGTGTAGTTGCAGTGTTTCAAATTTATAATTTTGTGTCATTTTGATTCTCTTGAGTTATGAGAGATTCAGACTTTTGAGAATATAGAGATACAGTTATCCATATGCCTATACTCAGCAATGGCCTGAAAATCTTGGGTTTTATTTTTAAAAAGTAAAGTTTAAGATTTAAGAGGCTATTGCATCTTTGGCATACACATACAACAACACATTGACATGTGAATTATCGAATGAGGTTTACGAAACTTTATGCGAAATTGTGAATTTATAAAATAGTTTTGAACAGTTAGTCGACGAAAGAAAAACAATTCAAAAATTGTCAGATTGAGGCGTGAAATGCAGTCTAATAGCTCGCTATTTGCAATTTTCGCAACGAAAAGCTGACGGTTTTGGGATGTTTTTACTCGTTGTACTAGCTGTTTAAAGCTATTTTTTAAATTTTTAGAAATGCTCATAATGCTCTCTTTATATTCACCAGTATTGGTTCAGGATTTGGCACTATCGGTAAAAATGATTTTTTAGCGAACTTGCCTGAGGG
>JALWML010000177.1:4723-6021 GCA_027083915.1 Lysobacterales bacterium
GCGTAAAGCCGACAAATTATTTCAATTGACCAACTTGATTCGCGCCAAGCAACCGATTACTGCTGATGAGATTGCTAATGAACTGGGTGTTTCAGTACGCTCGGTTTACCGTTACATTGACGATTTATCCATAAGTGGCATACCCATTTATGGCACAACTGGTCTTGGTTACCAATTGGATGAAGATTTTGAATTGCCTCCCTTAAACTTATCAGAAAAAGAATTAGAGTCCCTGTTGTTGGGTATGAAAATGGTCAGCGCATGGAGTGGTATCGAACTTTCAAATGCAGCAAAATCACTAGCCACAAAAATACAAGCCATTCTACCCAAAGGCATGATAGATGATTATTCTGATAGTGTTTTTGCTCCTGATTTTGTTCATAATAAACAACAAAAAAGACTCTGGGAAAATATTCACCAAGCCATCAAAACATTAAACGCTATTGAAATCAAATACCATTCACTGGATGAAGTCATCAGCCACCGCACACTTTATCCTTTGGGTCTGGTTTATTGGGGCAGTAAATGGACATTAGCCGCATGGTGTAACAAAAGACACAATTTTCGTAATTTTCGAATTGATAGAATCCTTAAGATAGAAGTTCTAAAAGAGGAATTTGAACTAACTGATACCATTAATTTACAAGCCTTTTTAGCGACAACCAAGAAAAATTAATTTCTCACAGCGACGCAAAGTACACTGCGGAAATCAAAACCATGACTAGGAGCGCGGACGGCTCGTCTGCAAAAATAACAAATAAAAAACTGATTATCCGCAGATAAATCCAGAGTTATACGTAGTGGATTGTAGGTTTGGTTTCACCAAACAGCGGTGTTACAGAAACCACGTTAATCAAAAAGTTCTAAATTGTTTGGTTGAGCCAAACCTACGTAACTAAATTGTTTGGTTGAATCAAACCTACGAGAATGATATTGATCTTTGCAAATTGAGTACCAATCTTAAAAATAAGTTATAATTAAACTATCTTGGTGGGCAAGCCCACCCTACGACAATTAATAAATTAATAATTGAAGGTATAAATCGTAATTACATGAAAAAATTTATCAGTCATTTATGGTATTCTGGTGGAGTGTTTGCATTTAATACTACTACGGGATCAGTTACACCTACAAAGGAAATTTCACAGGACAAAACAGGTTTTGGTTCTATCTGGAAGCAGAATCGTAAGTATTTTGCTTTTTATCAAGATGATGATTCTTTATTATTGCAATATAAAAGCACAAAATGGCGAGTAACCCCAGAATACAAAGTTAGTTTACATGCTTATTTGTTTTTT
>JALWML010000178.1 GCA_027083915.1 Lysobacterales bacterium
TTCACGATAGAAAAAGGATAACACCGTATCATCAGTCATGCCTAAACCACCTAATGACTGCAATGAACGGTCAACAACACGTTGCACCACATTGGCGGTATGAAACTTTATCAATGATACTTCATTTTTTGCTTTTTCAAAACCATAATTATCAATATGACTCGCTGTTTGTAATACCAATAAGCGTGCTGCACTGAGTTCTGCCAAAGATTCGGCAATGGCTGCTTGCATTAATGGTTGCTGTGCGAGTACTTGCGAGTTTGATATTTTTCTGCGGTTTAAAAAATCTTTGCTTACTTGAATAGATCTTTTGCCAATTCCTAACCAACGCATGCAATGTTGTATTCGACCTGGCCCAAGGCGTTCTTGCGCCAATGCAAAGCCATCGCCATCACCACCAATAATATTTTCTTGCGGAACGACACAATCTTTAAAGGTGACTTCTGCATGACTAAAATAACCTTTTCCCTCAGCTCCCATTACAGAAATATTGCGGACAATATCAAAGCCTTCGGTTTTTAATGGAACAATTATCATACTGGCACGTCTGTGCTTTGGTGCATCAGGGTTAGTGACCACCATTGCAATGGTAAAAGCTGCACCTTCTGCTGATGTGGTGAACCATTTTCGTCCATTAATATGCCAGTTGCCATCTATTAGTTCTGCCCTAGAATCCAATAAAGTTGGGTTTGAGCCCGCCGTATGCGGTTCGGTCATGGCAAAACAACTGCGTATTTTTCCTGAAACCAATGGATTGAGCCACTTTTCTTTTTGTTTATCTGTTCCAAACAAATGTAACAACTCCGCATTACCTGCATCAGGTGCTTGACAACCAAATACAAAGTGCCCAAGAGGCGATTGTCCAAGGACTTCACCGATTAAGGCAAGCTCTGTTAGATTTTCAAATGTCCCACCTTCTGAGGATGGCATATTTGGAGCCCAAAGTTTCAAAGATTTCACTTTTAAACGGCACGATTCAAGTGCTATAAATAACTCATCCCAATGGTGATTTAAAAATAAATGCTCTATGGGGTAAATTTCTTTTTCTAAAAAGGATTGAATTCTGTTGAGTTTATTCTGTAATTCGTCTGGGATTGTAAAATTCATAATATTTTAATTTTTTTAACAGGCAGAGAGTTTATACCTCATATTACTTTTTGTCAATATAGAACGAACGCTCGATTTTTAGATCGTTTTAGTTTATGATGCCCGTCAAGATAATCGCTAATAATAATTATGAACAATATTCTCATCACTGGAGCAGCCAGCGGACTTGGCAAAGCTATTGCCGCTTTGTATGCACAAAAGGGCTGGAATGTCATCATTGTAGATATTCAGGATGAGTTAGGTAAAAAATTTGTTTCTGAGCTTACCCTAGAGGGGAAAAATGCCGAATACCACCATTGTGATGTGGGTCATAAAGAAAATTTTGAGGCGCTTTACGAAATTATTGCTAACAAATATGATTGTTTAGATATTTTGGTTAACAATGCTGGTGTTGCCAGTGCCGGTACATTGGAAAGTACCACTGTTGAAGAATGGAATAAACTTCTAGATTTAGATTTAATGAGTGTCATCTATGGGACCCAGGTCTTTTTGCCACTATTAAAGAAATCACCCAAAGCACATATTGTCAGTACAGCTAGTTATGCCGGATTAGCCAATATGCCAGGAATGATGACCTACAATGTTGCCAAAGCAGGTGTTATTGCCTTTAGTGAAACCTTGCACGGTGAAATGTCTCTTTATAATATTGGCGTTAGTGTGGCTTGCCCTGCTTTTTTTCCAACCAACTTAGTCGATAGCATGGATAATGCTTCTGACAAAACCAAAGGCTTTATCAACAAGCAAATGCAAACATCCGGTGTATCGGCAAATGATGTGGCTTTAGGTATCTTTAAGGGAATAACTAAAAATGAGTTTATCATTATGACTCATAAGAAATCAAAAATACAATATTTGATTAAACGACTGTTTCCTGGGTTCTTTATGAAACAAAAAATTAAAGTCTTTCTCAACATGATCATGATGAAGGGTATAAAAAAATAGGAAATATTTTATGAAAAAGTGGATGATTTATGGCGCCAATGGCTATTCTGGTGAACTTATTGCAAACTACGCTAAACAACAATCCTTTTCCCCGATTATAGCTGGTAGAAATAGCCAAACCATAAATGCATTCGCCAATGATTTGGGGTTTGAGTCACGAGTCTTTGACTTATCAGACCCCACAATTATTGCTCAAAACTTACAAGACATCGATGTTGTGATTAATTGCGCAGGGCCTTTTTCTCATACAGCTAAACCAATGATTGAAGCCTGTCTTCAAAGCAAAACCCATTATTTGGATATTACTGGTGAAATTGCTGTATTTGAAATGGCCAAGTCATTTGATGAACAAGCTAAAGAGGCTGGTATTGTTCTTTGCCCTGGCGTTGGTTTTGATGTCATACCAACTGATTGTCTGGCTTCACAACTCAAAGAAATTATGCCTGATGCATCCCATTTAGCTTTAGGCTTCGATTCCAAATCTGGATTTTCCCCAGGAACTGCCAAAACCTCAATTGAGGGGCTGGCTTCCGGAGGGAAAATTAGAAAAAATCATGAAATTATTTCTGTTCCTCTCGCTTATAAAACCCGAAAGATTGATTTTGGCAATGGCGAAAAATTAGCCATGAGCATTCCATGGGGCGATGTATCAACGGCACATTTCACCACTGGTATCCCAAATATAGAAGTGTATATCCCAGCATCACCAAAGCTAGTTAAAAGACTTAAACGAATGAATACTATTCGCGGATTGTTAGGCTTAGGCTTTGTGCAAAATTTCTTAAAAAAACGCATAGAAAAATCAGTACGTGGACCAAGTGATAAACAACGTGAAAAACTCAACACCTATTTATGGGGCGAAGTAAAAAATGATAAAGGCGAATGTAAAACACTACGCCTTGAAACGGTCAACGGTTATACATTAACCATGACAGGTGGCTTAAAAATGGTTGAACAAACACTTAAAACCACCAAATCTGGCTACTATACCCCTAGTACCTTGGTAAACAACCACTTATTGGATGAGCTTTAAAACGAACTAACAGTATACTGCTGGATACCATTTTGTTTTATTTGCGCAATAGCACTGACCAAAAGACCTGTTTTGACTTCTTTTGATGAAATAATTTGTGCTTTGAGCTCGGGATTGGCTGCTTTTAGGTTGGCAAGCAATGATTCAATGCCATCCAAAGTTGTTGCCACACCATTAACCGTGTAATTGTCATTAGTTTCTAATTTTATTGTAGCGACTTTTACTTTATCTGAATTTATTGTACTGTTATTCGTACTAAAAATTCGTAAACCCGTTTCTTTATTGAACGTTGTCGTCACAATAAAAAATATTAGCATGATAAATACTACATCTAACATAGGTGTGATATTGATTTCAGCTTCATCTTTGTTTCTAAAAGTCCGTGTTGCCATAATTACCTCTTTTACTAAGTAATAATTGTGACAACAAAAATAGAGTTTTAGTTCAACCAAGTTAAACCCAACGGGCTCTATTTTATCTATAATTAAACCTTAACTCTGCCCTGAATCAAAGAATCAACCACAGCAGGTTCTGCTAGTGTGGATGTATCGCCTAATTCGTCGGTATCACCTGTGGCAATCTTACGTAATATTCTGCGCATAATTTTGCCTGAGCGGGTTTTGGGTAATACTTGGGTGAATTGGATGGCATCGGGTTTGGCGATGGCTCCGATTATTTCACGAACCTTTTGAATGAGTTCTTGGCGGAGTTCTTCACTGGGTTGGCTGCCTGATATCAAGGTGACATAGGCGTAGATGCCTTGTCCTTTTATATCATGTGGAAAACCGACAACAGCGGCTTCGGCGACTAAATCGTGTTCAACCAAGGCGCTTTCTACTTCGGCCGTTCCCATGCGATGCCCTGATACATTGATAACATCATCGACACGTCCAGTTATCCAGTAATAACCATCCTCATCTCTCAAAGCGCCATCACCAGTAAAATAATAGCCTGAATACTGTGAATAATAGGTTTCAATAAATCGCTTGTGGTTGCCGTACAAGCTACGGGCTTGACCAGGCCATGAATCTTTAACCACCAAATAACCCGATTGGTTGTTACCTTGTAGTTCGTTGCCATCAGTATCAAGCAGTGCGAGCTGTACACCAAAAAAAGGAGAACTTGCCGCACCAGGTTTTAAATCGGTAACACCAGGAAGTGGTGTAATCATGATGCCACCTGTTTCTGTTTGCCACCAGGTATCCACGATTGGGCAGCGTGATTCGCCAACGACTTTGTAATACCACTCCCAAGCTTCGGGATTGATTGGTTCACCTACTGAGCCTAGGATTCGCAAGGATTTACGCGAAGTTTTTAATACCGGTTCATCCCCTTCACGCATCAAGGCACGAATAGCAGTTGGTGCGGTATAGCAGATATTGACTTGGTGTTTATCACACACTTGCCAAATACGTGAAGCATCGGGGTAATTAGGGATACCTTCAAACATTAAGGTTGTTGCGCCATTGGCAAGTGGTCCATACACAACATAAGAGTGCCCTGTTATCCAACCGACATCAGCCGTACACCAATAAACATCGCCCTGGTGGTAATCAAATACGTATTCATGGGTTATGCTGGCATACAATAAATAGCCGGCAGTGGTGTGTAAAACACCTTTGGGTTTGCCGGTTGAACCTGAGGTATAAAGAATAAACAAGGGGTCTTCGGCATTCATGGGTTCAATTTCACAGGTTGTTGCCATGCCTTGTTTAAGCGCTAAATAATCAATATCAATCGCATCATTCCAAGGTGTTTCGGCTTTGGTATATTTAATCACAACTGAATGTTTAACTTCTACAGAACATAATTCAATGGCTTTATCAACAGTCGCTTTAAGCGGAATTTTTTTACCACCTCGTACACCTTCATCTGCGGTAATAATGTAATGCGAATCACAGTCATCCATTCGACCTGCTAGAGCTTCGGCTGAAAACCCTGCAAAAACAACAGAATGAATGGCGCCAATGCGACTACAAGCCAACATGGCATAAGCTGCTTCAGGAATCATCGGCATATACAAGGTGACTCTATCGCCTTTTTTGACTCCCAATGATTTAAGTGTATTGGCAAACTGACAAACTTCATCGTGTAATTGTTGGTAAGTGATGTTTTGTGATTGACTCGCATCATCACCTTCCCAAATTATTGCCGTTTGATTGGCTTTGTCTTTTAAATGCCTATCTATGCAATTATAAGAAACATTTAACTGCCCATCTTCAAACCATTTAACTGAAACCGCTTTATCGCTCCAACTGGAATCTTTTACTTTTGTAAATGGCGTTATCCAATCCAGTCGTTTATTGGCTTGTTTTTGCCAAAACATTTCGTTATTATCAATGGATTCCTGATACATTGATGCGTATTTTTCTTTATTAATTAATGCTGTTGATAAAATATTTTGTGAAACGGGATAGATTTTATGAGTCATGTAATGTACCTATGCTTTTATTTGTAACGGTAGAGTTTTCCTTTTGATTTAGGAGGTTTATTAAACGGTGGTTTACCACGCCAATATTGTATCATCAAATATCCACTTAATGGTCCTGCAAGATAAGCAAGATGGCTTAAAAAGTTTCCTCGAGAAGATAATATACTTAAAAACATAATACCTGCATATATCATCACCAAGTATTTGGCTTTTACTGGAATGGGAGGTAATAGTAAATATATTTCTCGCTCTGGCCACATCATGCCATAGGCTAATAATAAGGCAAAGACTAAACCTGTTGTGCCCATAGCAAAAAAGCTTCCTAAAAGCACATGAGCAAAAGCAGTAGCTAAAATAGTGACAATTACAAAAGTAGCAAAGCGTTTTGTGCCCCAATATTCTTCAATTTGATAGCCAAACATCCAAATAGCTAAGACATTAAACAGTAACTGCATAAAGTCATACTGCACAAAAGCATAAGTGACTAGCTGAATGGGATTA
>JALWML010000179.1:0-3179 GCA_027083915.1 Lysobacterales bacterium
TGGCGGTTTAGCCTTAACATCATATATGTTTAGCTATTCAGGTCTGGCAGGGATAAAGGTTTATTTATTGAAGTTTTTACCCATTATGGCATCGACCTTTGGCTTTTTTCTTATCTATTTAATCGTACCCAATCGAAAAGTAAACTGGAAATCCGCCATCATTGGTGCGGTGGTGGCTGCTGTTTTATTTGAAATGGCAAAGCGTGGTTTTGCGTGGTATATAACCACTTTTCCAAGTTATCAACGTGTTTACGGCACATTAGCAACTATCCCTATTTTCTTATTTTGGGTTTACCTGTCATGGAATATTATATTACTCGGCGGCACTATTGCAGCAACCTTAGAAACATCGCGTTGGCGCGGGCATGTGCAAGATTATTCTGGCAACCAACGTTTTCTTGTTGTCATGGATATACTTTACCAATTGTGGCGTGCCAGTAAAAAAGGCCGAACTGTCACTATTTCAGAAATCTTCAATCGACTTGATAAAGTTCCTGATGATGAACTCCATGAACAACTCGATTGGCTGGAAGAAAACAAAATTATCCAAACCAACCAAGAAGGAGATTATGTCTTGCTTAGGGATTTGGATAGCATTAGTATTGGCAAACTTTACACCATGGGACGATTTAGTTTACCACTGACCGCCACAAATAATTTTGACTTTTTTGAACCATTTTTGAAAAATATCTGGTCTAAGATATTCCCTGACATGAAACAATCGGTAAAATCCGTATTTAAAAATAGTGAGAACACCAATGACAAATAAATTAATCCTTATTGCATCCATAGTTACCTTAGCTGCATGTAATCAACAACAAGAGCCTAAGCAAAAAGCTGAACCAAAACCAGCAGTACAAAAGGCAGTTGCTCAGGTAGAAAAACCAAAAGATGACCCTAATGCATTTGAATTTAGTTATCCTGATTTAGAAGGAAAACAAGTAAAACTCTCTGATTACCGTGGTAAATGGGTGGTGGCAAATTTTTGGGCAACATGGTGTCCTCCCTGCCGTAAAGAGATTTCTGATTTTGTGCAATTCAAAAAAGACTTTGGTGATAAAGTTGAAATAATTGGAATTAATAATGAAGATGCAGACAACTCAAAAATTGAAGACTTTGTGTTTGAATACGAAATTAACTACCCTGTTGTTCGAGCCAATGTCTATCAACCCTCTGAATTTTCTAGAAAAAACACCCGTGGGCTACCAACTACTGTCATTTTCAATCCCCAAGGAGTTGAAGTATCCAAACGTGTTGGTCCCATGCATTATAAAGACTTAGTTAAAACCATGGGGTTTTAACCCGATTCTTTACATGCGTGACAAAAAATCATAGTCACGCATCACTTCTCATACCTAATTATTTCGTGCCTTATCTTCTTCTTCGATTTTCTTCATAAAAAACCGATAAAACCACACACCCATTCCCAAAATAAAGACAATGACAAAAAGACTTAAAAGACCGACATAACTATCAAAGATACGTGCAAACAATTCCATGATAAACTCCTCGAATATAATTGGACTCATTTTAGTTTGATAGAGATAAAAAATACTTGATAAGTATCAATTAGAAGTTGAAAACAGATTATTAATAGCATTGATTAATTGCTGATCAATGAGTTCGTCCTTTTGTGGTTGTTTAATTCTTTTAGAAAGCTTGAGATGACTGTTGTTCTTGTTTTTGCCTTTTATAGATTCTACCCGTTTAAGGAAATAATAAATTTGATTGCCATCCATTTTAAATTTAAGTAATTTATTTTTTGCCCATTCATCGGCTTCAATCTCATTTTGTTTTAAACGCTTTTTGACTTTATGTTTTGGAAAAAAGAAGCCAGGTCTCTTAACCTTCTTGAGCGTTTTAAGGTAGTGATTAAGTACAAGGTGTGCATTTTCATGGGCTAGAATAGACGCCCATTGATGCTTGTTGTTAATTAAGCGCATCATGGCAGTTGTAAAATAAACATGTCCATTGTTAAACACATAGGCATTGATGTTTTTTGAATCCAGTAAATGGCATTGATTAATTTGGGTAAATTCCATTTGCTTTGCTAAATCCAGACATTTTTCTTGGAACCAAGAAGATTCTATGACTTCATTGTTTTTTAATAACAACGATTCATTTTTTTTAGTCCATTCTGCTAACAGTTGTTCATCAGTTTGTGCACAAAGCTGGAAACTACAACAGATTAGAATGAAATTAAGGAAGTAAGTTTTGGCTGCCATGTGAGTAATATCAGTACAAGTATTTGAATAAGAATAAAGGGTAAGACGCCTCTGTAAAGTTTTTTAGAGTCAATATCACTCACCCCTTTGAGATAAAATAAGGCAAAACCAAATGGTGGAGTCAAAAATGAAGTCTGTAAATTAATCGCAAACATGATACCCAACCACACAGGATCAAAACCTTGAGATAATAAAATTGGACCAACAATCGGAATAATGACAAAAGTAATCTCAATAAAATCTAAAATAAACCCAAGGAAAAACATCACCAGCATGACAACAATAAAACCAGTAAATTTACCACCAGGTAAATCAATGAGAAAATCACGCACGATAACATCGCCATTAAAACCTTTAAAGACTAAAGAGAATAAAGCCGCTCCAATAAGTATCATAAAAATCATAGCAGTAACTTTAACCGTTTCACGACCAATTTCTAACAACACAGATTGTGACATTTGTTTGTTAAGATAAGCCAAAAAGACAGCACCAACCGCGCCAACAGACGCTGCTTCAGTTGGTGATGCTATACCTGAAATAATAGAACCCAAAACAGCAACAATTAAAAACAATGGCGGCAATAATGAACCCAATATTTGACTCATGGGTTTTGTTAATTTGGTTTTAGTCGCTGGTGCCTTATGTGGGTGTTTAATAATGATATAAACCCAATACAAAGCATAAAAACCGACTAAAATAAGCCCAGGAATAATCGCACCAGCAAATAAATCTCCCACAGAAACGGTTTTTGGCGAAAAGATGCCCATATCAATTTGCGCCTGTTGGTAAGCATTGGATAACACATCACCCAAAAGAACCAAAACAATAGAAGGTGGTATGATTTGCCCCAGTGTTCCTGTGGCACAAATAGTTCCAGCACTCAAAGATTCATCATAACCATTTTTTTTCATCACAGGCAAAGCAAGCAAACTCAAGGTCACAACGGTTGCACCA
>JALWML010000179.1:3189-6013 GCA_027083915.1 Lysobacterales bacterium
CCCAATAATGCAGTCATGTTTTCCAGTAAAGATTCTGCTAACTTGGCTTTTTCTAAAACCAACCCCATAAACACAAACACGGGTACCGCCATCAAGGTCACATTAGTCATAATGCCATAAATCCGATTCGGCATTGCCATCAAAAACGAAGTATCAAACCAGCCTGCCAAATAACCAAGCAAGGCAAACCATAAGGAAACACCACCTAAAGTAAAGGCAACGGGGAATCCAATAAGTAAAACTGCCGCAACGACAAAAAACAAGCTTAATGCCCAAAAAGCTTCCATTAGCGCTTTCTCCATAAACTAACAAGCGCCGTAGCAATGAGTAAAACTGGTAAAATCAACAACAGTGATTTTAAACCATAAACAAAAGGTATGCCACCTGGTTCGGCGGAGCCTTCCAATCTTGACCAAGAAGACAGGACGTAGTTATAGGAGGCATAAAATAGAAATAAACTAAAAGGAATGAGTAAAAACACAGTGCCAAAAAAATTAATGCGTTTCTTTGAAGTCTCTGATTTGTTTTGGTAAAAAATATCAATACGCACATGTTTATCATGTGAGTAAGCATAAACAATACCCAACATAAAAACACTGCTGTGCAAATAGACAATCAACTCTTGCATTGGAATAGAAGTAAAGTTAAAAAAAGTGTGCAACCCTATCGCCACAAAACTTAAGGCAATCATCAACACAATACCAATACCAAGAATATTACCAAATGTCTTCATCGTATTTTAAACCCAACCCCTAATAACAAAAACACTATAATAACACTATCAAGGCATATGCATAACTAAAAACGATGTGAATGTCCCTTACATTGACATTAACCCTACGAAATAATATGCTAGAATGTACAATCTCAAAAGCTCTGCTTCTTACTTTTATGGTTCTGTTGTTTGTTTGCTGCGCTACATACACATATAAACAATTTTAGGAGTTAACAGATGTTAAAAGCAGAATACAAAACACGCGGCCCAATCCCACAAGACGTCATCGAAGCAATCACATTTGACAAGCCTGAATTAAAAGAAGGTCAAATGTTGCTGGAAATGCTCGCAGCACCCATCAATCCATCTGACGTATTGACCTTAACTGGACAATATGGAATCCTGCCACCACTACCAGCGATTGGCGGAAACGAAGGAGTGGCAAAAGTGCTCGAACATGGCCCAAATGTAGATAGCCCCGCAATTGGTCAAACGGTATTGATACCTGTGGGTATTGGTAGTTGGGCAACGCATATTGTCGCGGATGCCAAAACTTTAGTTGCATTGCCAAATGGCGTTGATCCCATTCAATTATCCATGATAACAATCAACCCACCAACAGCCTCCTTATTGCTAAGTGAATTTGTTGACCTGCAAGAAGGTGATTGGGTCATTCAAAATGCTGCCAATTCTGGCGTTGGTTCCTATTTAATCAAACTAGCCCATTTACGCGGATTAAAAACTGTCAATATCGTGCGCAGAGAATCATTAATCCAACCCTTGATGGATGCTGGAGCAGATGTGGTGCTACTTGATGGGATGATTGATGGAAAAAGCCTTGCCCAAAGAGTCAAAGCCGCGACTGATTCTGCCACCATCAAATTAGGCATTGATGCTGTTGGAGGCATGGCAACCCATCGTTTAGGCGAAACACTGGCAGAAGGAGCGACACTGGTTAATTATGGTGCCATGAGTGGCGAACCCTGTTCAATCGCACCGACACTTATTATATTCAAAGACATCACCGTACGTGGGTTTTGGTTAGCCAAATGGTTTCGAACCTCAACTCCAGAACAACAAAAAGAAGTGTTTGGTAATATAATTGGCTTAATCGCCACAGGAAAATTGGTAGTGTCCAAAAAAGTGTGTCTGGCTGAGTTGAATTTGCCACGAGCTTTAATTTAATCACAAAAACAAAGTTAAAGTCGATTATTTTATCTTTTAAAATTCAAAAATAGTTATCATCGCGCCGCAGGCAACTTTCAGATACCTAAAAAGCTTAAATTCTATGGAATGTGGGTAAAGGGTGAATTTAGTGTGGAAAAGTTGTTGTTAAGTCAAACTTCATCTTTAGACAACTGCAATGGTTGTGACTTATCAATAACTTATCCACACGGCTCAAAGAAATTCACGCTTTATCCACATGGAATAGACTCGATTATTTATGTAGGATTTTGAAAGAGTTTATCTTTTTGTAAATTGTAAATTGGATAACTGTATGTAGTAGAATTTTGTTCCATTGCCACTTTGCTTATTAAAGTTAATGCCGATTTAACACTGGGCATAGAATTACGTATCTTTGTCGTTCGCTTAATACTTTTATTGAAGCGTTCTATCCAATTGGTGGTGTATATCATTCGCCATATTTTATGATTGTATTTTAGATATGAAAAATAATATTTTATTTCATTTTCATCACTGAATTTCTTAATATGTGGGTAGTGTTTCGACCATTTTGTTGCAAAATCATTGGCGCGTTTATAGGCTTCTTCTAATGAATCATCTGCTTTATCCATATCAAAAACTAGCTTTAAGTCATCTGCAACTTCGCGTCTATGTTTCATGAGAACTTTTCTTAATATATTTCTCTTAAGGTGTAAGACGCACTGTTGAATGACTATGCCTTCAAACTGGAGTTCAACTACCGAGTTAATGCCACTAAGGTTATCACTGACCAGTAAGTCACACTTCTTTAGACCACGGTTCTTAAGGTCGTCGAATATTTCTTTCCAATTGCTAGCACTTTCTGTTGGCTGGTTATATATCCCAATAATCTCACGTTTCATATTTGGTGTGACACCTAGAACAATGTAATAAGCTTCTTTAGAT
>JALWML010000180.1 GCA_027083915.1 Lysobacterales bacterium
ACTTATAAAGTCTTTAGGTTTGGTAGGCGTTTAGGCTATAAAACTACAAAAATTGGTGGAGCCGCATCGTTTGAGGGCATTTATCCCATGGGTGATTACTCGATTGTGCTGCAAGCAGGGAAAAAGGTCAGTGTTGCTAACTACAAAATAGAATTAAAACGCTTATCAGTATTTGAATGCGACATTGATTGTGAGCCCAATAATTCAAGATTTCAGGCAAGTACTATTCCTGTTGATGGAATTATTAAGGGTTGGACAAATACGCTTGGAGACCTCGATTGGTATAAATTGCCAGCATTTGAGAAGGAAAGTACCATAACCCTAGTTAATAACTTATCAAAAAATCATACCATTTTAGTTTATGATAACAAACGTAAAAAACTTATAACAACTTGGGTAAGTGATGAAACAGGAGTTGATAAGCCTGATAAATTACAAGTCACAATACCAGCCAATACCGAATCATTCTATAAAATCCAAAGTTATGACGAACCTTATGATTACCATGTTGTTATTAATGGCACACAACCAAAGCCTAACACACACAAAGATAGCCTTAACCAAGTTTCACTAAAGATACAAGATTCACCAACAAATATTAAAGCTTTTTCTGATTATGGGCAAGTTTTAAAGGGTCATATAGTTATTAGTAATAACTCTTTAACTCAAAAGAGCCTTCGTTTGAAATCACATACTAGCCATCACTTATGGAAAGTAAAATTTGCAGAAAGTACCATTGAACTAAACCAACAAAGTAAAACTTCTGTAGCTTTCACGATAAGTGTACCCAATGATGTCTATGCTAAGAGCAGTTATGCTATTACTATTGCAGCTAATGATGCCTATAATAGTGTTGATGAAACTTTTTTAATTTCGGCAACAGCAGAAACACCAGTAGTTAACCCTATAATGTATTGGAAAGTACCCCAAGAACTATTAGGCGGAATCAATGTCGCTAATTTTAACTTAGGTGCGAAACGAACCCAAGAAGACATTGCAAAAAATACAAGTGCCATTGGCAGAGGCTTTGATTATTTATTTAATGGTAGGTCAACAACTGGTTATGGAGTACTTTTACGTGGTGGAAGAAAAACAAAAAAGGACACAATAACAGTGGATTTAAGTGGAGATGATTCTGTTAAAGTCATTGGTTTTGCGCTGAATCCTTTATCAGAAACCTCGCCTTATAATTATCCAAAAGATATAGAAATACTTTTATCCACAGACGGGATTAATTTTACCTCTGTAGTGACGGCTCAAGTTAAGCAAGTGGGAATGGAACAATACTTTGTCCTAGACAAACCTCAAGCAGCCAAATACGCACGCCTAACCATTTATAACAACTATGAAAATAGTGTCAATGGCATCATGGGTATTGGAGAATTTAAAGTGATTGCGCAAAGTGATAGTTTGTTAGACAAAAAAATAAATATTGCCTCACCAAAACTAGGCGGTAATGTGATTTGGGCAAAACCAGCTTCCAATAGCTCGTGGGACACTAGCCTACTGACAGAAAAAAAAGAAAAAACTTACATTCGTTCATCTGATGATACTCCATGGCAGTGGGCTATAGGTTTTCATCATCAACGAGCAGCACTAATTGAAAGTTTAGAATGGCAACCACCCGAGTTAACTGGTAAAAACAAGACCTTTGAGAAAGTACAAATAATGGCGTCCACTCAAAGCCCAATTGGCCCATGGGAATTACTAACTCAAGTTGACTTATCAACAAAACAAACAACACAAATCAAACTCGATAAACCTACTTGGGCTCGTTATCTAAAATTTAATGTGGGCAGTGTAGAAAAAAGAGCTTACCGTTACCTACCAGAAACGATTAAGGTATTTGAACAACAAGCCAATGAAAGCTACCAAAGTATTTTAGGTGAATGGGGTGATGGTTCAGAAAATGCAATCTATGAAAAAACTTTCCCACATGACTTTAGCAAAAATAAAACAACAGATAATGGCAATAATAGCAAGCAAGCCGCCATAGACATATCACAATCTCAAAGGGCTACTGGATTTGTACAATTGGAACAAGCTGATAAACCTGATTGGTATAAATTTAAGCTACAACAAGGGCACAATACATTGGTTTTAGAACTTGTAGGTGATCCAACTATTCGTACAGTGATAAGTCTAGAGGATGCTAATGGCGAACAAGTTCTACCCACTAATGAAGAAATAGATGCCGATAAAATTAACTACACTTATAAATTGACTGCAAATGAATATTATTATATCAAAATTATAGAACCGCCAAGGAATGTAATTTTTGCATGGGACACCAGTGGCAGCACAAGTGCGTATCATTCGATTATTTTTAATGCCTTACAACAATTTACTGATGGCGTATTACCTGGGCGAGATGAAGTCAACTTTCAACCTTTTGGCAGTAAATTATTAATGGATAAGTGGTATGGAGAACCTTATTTATTAAAAACTATTCTAAATAACTATTCTCGCAGTGATGATTCAAGTGCTGCTGAAACCTATATGCATAAAGCGAACCAAGCCCTAGAGAATAGAAAAGGTTCAAAAGCCATTATTGTTATCACCGATGCAATCACCAGTAGAGATGCTAGAGTTTGGGATAGCTTTAAAAAGGTCAAACCACGGGTTTTTTCACTGGGAATTGCTACAGGCAATGGCTTTGGCGGAAAAGATGAATGGCAAACCGATCTGATGCAAGCTTGGGCGCGGGTTAATCATGGTGAATACCACCAAGTAACAACCGAATCACAAGTAGAAGTTGCCTTTGAACGCGCTGCTGCAAAATTAAGAGAACCGGCTAATTATCAAATTAAAATAGAATCAAAATTTGAAAAAGTCAAAGGTCCTGGAACTTTAAAAATAACCCAAGCGCAAGGTAACCAAAATGGTGCAATCGAACTCATTTTGGATGCCTCAGGTTCTATGCTCAAAAGGCTTAATGGAAAACGTAGAATCAATATAGCCAAAGAAGTCCTAAGCATGGCTGTTAATGACATTATACCTGCAGGAACTCCTGTAGCTTTACGTGTATTTGGCAATAAACAAGCAGGCTCTTGCCGAACGGATTTAGCTATACCACTTAAACCATTGGATGCAAAAAAAGCCAATAAAATTATTCAATCCATTAATGCGAAGAATCTAGCCAAAACCCCAATAGCCGCTTCATTGGCTAAAGTTGCTTCTGACTTAAAAGCCAATAAAGGTAAAAAAATCGTGATACTCGTTACCGATGGTGAAGAAACCTGTGATGGCAAGCCAGAGGAAGTCATTAAATCGCTCATAGATGCAGGTATTGATATACGCCTTAATATTGTCGGTTTTGCCATTGATGATAAAGACCTCAAACAACAATTCCAACAATGGTCAAGCCAAGGTGGTGGCAAATATTTTGACAGCAATAACTCAGAATCTTTAAATGATTCAGTCAAGCAAGCCCTACGAACGCCTTATTCGGTTTATTCTCTATCGGGCGAGTTGGTCGCAGAAAGTACCATCGAAGGTGAATCAGTTGAATTGCCCGCGGGTTTTTATACCATTAAGGTATTTGCAAGTGAAACCAAAGTTTATGAAAAATACCAAATCAAAGGCGAAGAAGAGCAGATTATAAAGCTAGATTAAACAATAACTTCTGGTTTGAATCGAGTAATGTTATTATGCACACACTTATGATAGTTATCCGTGCATGAACTTATTTCGCCTAACAAAAATCCTCCATACCTTTGCCAATTACCGTGTCAAAGATTTGATACCAAAAGAGAAGAGTAAAAAGCGTATACACCTTTTGCGTTTATTATCACCTTTTGCAAGCAGAGGAAAGGCATGTAAAAGTGATCCTGAGAAACTACGCAAAGCTTTAGAAGATTTAGGACCTATATTTGTTAAGCTAGGGCAAGTTTTATCGACTCGCCCTGATATGATTCCTTCTGAAATTACCGAAGAACTAGCTAAACTGCAAGACGATGTTGAACCTTTTGCTTGGAAAGAAGCACGTAGCTTTATCGAACAACAATTGGATAAACCACTGGATGAAATATTCAATTCAATTGATGAAAAACCCTTAGCCTCAGCATCGGTTGCGCAAGTGCACGCAGCAGAACTTAAAGATGGTCGAGAAGTGGTGATAAAAGTCCTGCGTCCGGGCATCAAGAAAATGGTCAAAAGGGATTTGGAATTGATGCGTTCGGTGGCAAAACTTGCCCGCACATTTGGTGACCCTGGTGTACAAGTGGATCCTGTAGAAATTGTTGCCGAGTTTGAAAAAACTATCTATGATGAGTTGGACTTACAGAGAGAAGCGGCTAATGCCTCGGTATTGCGTAAAAACTTCCTCGATTCTGACGACCTGTATATCCCAGAAATTTATTGGGAATACTGCAAAGAAAAAGTGATGGTAATGGAACGTGTTTATGCCATTCCCATTCGTCAATTTGACAAACTCAAATCTGCGGGGATTAATCTGCAAGTACTGGCTGAAAAAGGTTTGAAGTTATTTTACACCCAAGTATTTCGAGACAATTTCTTTCATGCTGACATGCACCCAGGCAATATCTTTGTCAATCCAGCCAACCCAGAAAATCCACAAATTATTTTGCTTGATTTTGGTATCTGTGGTTCCTTACCTAAAGGACACAAGTTGGATTTGGCTAATAATTTTATGGCATTTTTCAACCAAGATTACCGTCGTATTGCAGAACTTCATATCGAAGCGGGTTGGGTTCCAGCCGATACAAGAGTGGATGAACTCGAATCAGCAACACGAACCATTTGTGAACCGTATTTTGCAAGACCCATCAGTGAAATATCCTTTGGTGAAGTGATGCTCAAAACTTTTGAAATGGCACGAAAATTCCAACTGGTGATTCAACCTGAATTTATCTTGTTGCAAAAGACTTTACTTAATATCGAAGGACTAGGACGCCAACTCTATCCAGAATTGGATATATGGCAAACTTCTAAACCTGTACTAACAAATATCATGAAAAAGAGTTATGGCATGGATGGTGCGATTGATACCATTAAGAAAAACTTACCCACATGGCTAGAACAAACCGCCGAAATTCCACACCTCGTGCATGAATTGCTGAGCCTAAAAACAAAGCCACTAACAAAACTGCAACAAATTGAACAAGCAAAAAGTGACAGACAAGAGCAAAACAGCGAAAACAAAAAAACCTACGCCTTACTGGCAACAGGCTTTGGAATTATCACGGCATTGCTTTATTCCCTAGATGCCAATACCAGCAAATACCTCGGTATGACTATCCCAACCATGGCAAGTATGATCACCACAGGTGTTTTCCTTATAAAATCACTTAAGAAATAAATATGCTTGATTCTTTTGTAGGATGGGACCTGCCCATCGATAGTGTTTTAGATGTTTTGATAAGCACCCATTTCTAAAAGTATTGACTAAAGCCAACTACCCGATATGAGCCTTAAATGAAACTCGTGTCGGGTAGTTGGCTTTAGTCAACCAATTGTTGAAAAATACCTCTTTAATAAATCAATAGTGCAGGATATCTTCATAATTCATCTATAATAAGAGTTTTTAAGTATGTTGAGAAAATAAATAGTTATGTCTGGTTTATCAAAAAAAGAGGCTTATCTAGCAATGTATTCATTCCTTGAAAATGATTATAGTTTGTCAAAATCAGATGACATAGCAAGGTTGTTAGGTAGTATGTCGTTATTACAAGATGGAAGTACTGCTGATCCTGCTTGCTGGGAAGATTGGGAGGACTCAATTAAAAAAGTGAAATCTGGTAAAGTTAATGCTGAACTTATCCTTACGAAATAATCAAACTTAAATGTGGAATATTCAACAACTTCAGAAAAATCGACTAAGGATTACCCGATATGAGTATTAAAATAACTCCGTGCAACTTTGTGTTACCTTTGTGAATCTTGTACGATTAAAACCATCATAAATTCAAAAAGAATTTATGATGGTTTTTTTCAGGTTTATTAAAATTCGATATAATAAACCTGTTTTTAA
>JALWML010000181.1 GCA_027083915.1 Lysobacterales bacterium
CTTTTCAACCAGCTTTTCGTAATTTTCATCAAATAAAGAATCTTCTTTAACACGAACATTTTGCCCAATAAAATCACCTTTAAATAAGGCAACATTACTCAGCACTTCATTTTCTTTGTAAGTAAACTCCCAATGACCAACCATAACATCCAGCCCCATGATGTTGGAGGCCTCAACCATGTCAACACCACGAGTCCACAAAGATGTGCCAGAACCTTGCCATAAATCGCCACCGTCAACCGTAATGGTTTTGTCTTTACCACCAGCTTGTTGGCGTAATTTATCCAATAACGTTTTAATATGGGCATAGCCACCTGTCTTTCCATATTTAGGTGCAGCTTTTTCAAAGTCTAAATAAGTATACGCATAAGACTGTGCTGTATCAGGTTTGATGTCCATGTATTTCAAAAAATTTGGCCCAACCACATGAGGCGGTCTACCATAGGCTTCACCAACACCAAGATTAACATTAGGCTCACGAAAATAAACAGGATTTAACTGCCCGTGCACATCGGTAATATGTAAAATACGCGCATCACCAGCCATTGGCAAGTTGTAAAAATCTTTGCTAGCAGCGGCAGTTTTTACCTTTGAAGCATGACTACCATCTTTTGTTGTACACGAAATCAACCCTGGCACTGTAGCTGCCATTGTTCCAAAACCCATCAATTTTAATAATTTTCTTCTATCCAAATCAGACATAGTTACCCTGCGTTGTGTTTATAAATTAGCACTGACTAATATAGCTTAAAACAGCAATTTTGCAAGATGTTAGTGTAACTTTGCAGGAATTTGGTTGTTTTGGCTAACGCCACAGCTTCGCTGTTTAAGGCACGCAGAGCTTGCGAAGGAGAGGCAGAGGGTCGCAAAGGGGCTTATTTCGGAGAATTGTTAATATGCAACAAGATAATTTAGATATCATGAAAATGATTTGATTATTTCAAATATTCAAAACATATTTTTTAAATAGCTCAAACATAGCTGGTTGGAAACTAAGTTTAATTGCCAAAGAATCAGTATTGAGAAAAAATATACATCTATCTCTTACCAACCCTTCACGGTAATCAAAGTCTCTATGTACAGTTTCGACTTGTTGCAAGAATTTAATTTTGTCAATTACATTCTTGGCTTCTTGATTTGTTTCATAACATTCCTTATAAATATAAAATCTTGGATAAAACGCTGGCCCGGTTTTATTGACTTTTGTAATTTTCTTAATAAATTGAGATTTTTCAATAGATAGAGTCCGATACCCCCAGACTTTAAGGGTTTTTTCATCAACTATTCTTTCACCAGCATAGGCCGCCATATATGGTTGCATGAATATTAGTAACACAATTACTCTAGTCATAATCAATCTGCTAAATTATTTGGTAAGAATTTTAACATATTTCTAGATTATAACTAGAGGTGTATTCATGTCGTAATTGAAATTCAAGACAATAATCTTTTTACAATTTCCCAATATTGCCATCCATCAACACCGCCCGGCTTTAACCCCCACAGTGTCAATGTACTTAATTTGGTTTTATGGGCAATCACCAGTTTTCGTTTTGGAATGACGGTTATGTATTGCCCGCCCCAACCATCTGCGGTATAAGCCCCTTCCATATCAGGAAGGTTAAATAGATTTTCAATCAGCCACCACATATATCCATAAGATAATTGCACTTCACTCTGTTTATTTTTACCGTATCTTTTATTAACTATTTCAACAGACGTGACTACTGAAGTGATTTTATCAATCCATTTCTCCGAGATTAATTGTTTGCCGTTCCAGCGCCCTTTATTGAGCATTAACTGCCCAATCTTTGCCATATCACGGGTGGAAAAATACATATGGTAAGCCGAATAACGTGATTTGCTTTTGTTGACTTTGCGGCTTTGGTTTTTGATGTTCCAATCTTGCATACCGAGGGGTATCGCTAATTGTTGTTCAATCTCTTCATAAACCGAACGCCCTGTGGCTTGTTCAATTATGTATCCTGCGACATTAAAATCCCAATTATTGTAGAGAAAATATTCACCGTGCTTAACACTTCCGCGTTCTAATACATTTTTTTCATCATAACCACCATTGGCAGGAATATGAAAAACACCCGAACGCGCGGTGATAATATCATTAACCGTTGCTTCTTTTTCGGAAGGCAATAAACCATCGTCTTCATCAATACCCAAATCACCAATGGACTGGCTTAAATCAATCGTGCCATCTTCTATATATTTTCCATACAACATCGCTAACACACTTTTACGACACGAAGCGAGATAACTTATTTCTTCAACATTGCCATACTCGTAAACGACTTGCCCATCATACAAGACAACCATACCAGTCGTGGCTGATTTTTCTTTTAAATAATTGCTTAAATCATCCAATTTCTTTTGGGAAAACCCCGAACCTTGTAAGGAGTTTCTTTTTTGCAGGTCAGTTCCTTTGAAACTAGGTTTATGCACCCTACAACTTTGTAATGCGACCAAAGTGGAAAATAGAATAAGAATTGTTACGGCGAGAAGTATCTTTTTAACTTTTTTATTGATTATCATAATTGACTCATTGGTTTGAATTAACACCAATAATAAGCAATTTAAGGTGCAAAACTTCTCAAAATACGTTTTGAGAGTACTAGTTTAATAAATTAAAACCTTTTTTCTTATTCCTGTCTTTACGTCTAAATTACAAACTGTTAACAAATTCTTTAGGCGAACAACCCGTTTGTTTTTTAAAAATACGGTAGAAACTTGCCTCAGAGTTAAATCCACTTTCTAGAGCGAGGCTAAGAATGGATAACTGGGTGTTTTTGTTTTGCTGAAGTTTGTTTTTGAATTCTTCTAAGCGATAGTGATTAATTAAATCTCGAAAGTTTTTGTTGAAGGCTTGATTGACAACAATCGAAAGATTTGCTTGGCTGATAGCGAGTTTTTTGGCAAGTTGTTTGGCATTGAGGGTAGCATCAAGGAACACCTTATCAATTTCTAGGGCTTTTGTGAGTCTTTGTTTTATTTCATTAAATTTATCTTTGCTTAAATTTCCTGTGGGTTTTTCAGTTTTATCTATGCCTTTGATGTCGAAATTGGGCTGTAGGTAACCGACAAAGCCAAGATAATAAATTAAAAAGGCATTATAAAGATAAAGTAATTGCCAATGAAAATAGTGAGTCTTGTTTAAATCAATAAAATAATCAAGTAGTAGATTTGTTGAAATTATGAGTCCCATTATGGTCGAAAGAATAAAAATTTTCATCAGCCAATCAAAAGTGGGGAAGGTGTTATCTGAAATAGTTTCATTTAATCTTTGCCGATAATTTTTTAATTTATAAAAGGCTGCAAATAAGTAACCGCCGATGGAAACCACAACCAAGTTATCCTCCCACCTTTTGATTGGCATATAGTAAAAAGAGCTTCTAACTAATGCATGTTTGGCATTCAGTGATTCGATACCAAGCGTGTTGAAATAAACAAAAAAAGCATACGACTGGAATATAATGAATGGTATAAAATGCAATAAGTGCTTTTTTGTGAATTTAAAATGAGGTGTAATCAATGAAATGACGTAAAAGTACACCAGAGGTGCCAATGCATATTCAATGGCTAAGGGAAAGTAGGTAAAAAAAGGAATGTCGTATATTTTTAATGTTATCAGCAAGGTTTTGCTGCTTAACACACAAAAAGCAATCAATGCCAATGCAAGAATTTTATTGCTGGGTTGGTTCTTTTTTGATTTCCACAATAATACACTGGTAATGATACCTTGGGTCATGCCAATGAGAATGAGTAAATCAAACAATGAAAATAAAGTATTCATGGTATATAAAGGACATTGTATAAAAGTCCAAAGTCAGTTTTGGGAACTAAAAATGATTGCATATAATTTGCAATTCTTGAGACCTTTGAATATGTAATTACCTAAAGTTAAATTATATATTTTAGGAGTTATAAAGTCTAAAAAGAATACATTATCCATGACTTTTTTCACTTGTTTAATTCTTTATGAATAATAAAATGGAGCTGTATTGAATCTTAAGCATATATGTCTCTTGTACTAAAAGTTTCCAACCTATCCAAATCATTCAATCATCATCGTGTGTTGAAGGGTCTTTGTATTAATGTTCCTGAACAGGCTGTTTATGGGTTCTTGGGTAATAATGGTGCAGGGAAATCTACTTTGGTTCGGTTATTGTTGGGATTGTTAAAAGCAGATTCTGGACAAATTGAAATCAATGGCAAAGCAGTTAAACCCAATCAAATAGCCTATAAAAAAGATATTGGTGCTTTGATTGATTCGCCATGTTTGTATCTGCATTTAACTCCTTTTGAGTATTTGAGCATTAGTTGTGAGTTAAAATCGCTTGATAAAAACAACATCGACAAGGTATTAGATTTAGTTGATATGCAATCACATGCACGCGTAAAAATGGCAAATTTTTCATTGGGAATGAAACAACGTATTGGTTTAGCCAATGCTTTATTGGGTAATCCACCGTTGTTAATTTTGGACGAACCCACCAATGGACTTGACCCAATAGGAATGCAAGAAATTCGCCAATTATTGAAACATTTGCCAGAAAATACAGGAACAACGGTTTTTCTATCCAGTCATTTACTGGATGAAATCCAAAAAACAGCTACACATGTTGGTATTTTGCATGATGGCAAAATGCAGATTGAATCACCTCTGGATAAACTGTTGCAAAAGCAATCCAATAGCTTAGATATTGTTACCGATAAACCTCAAGAATTACTAAATTATTTTAACAAACACAATCGAACTGTAGAATTAACGCCATCTAACAGAGTGAGGTTGTTCAATATAGAACGCCATGAATGTTCACAAATAAATCAACAAATAATCAAGGCAGATTTCAACTTGATTGAATCACGGTTTAACCAAGCATCGCTGGAAAAACTCTTTTTGGATTTGGTGGGAGAAAGCAAGAATGTTGATTAAATTGGTTAAAATTGAATTATTAAAAACCAAACGTTCTTTGGCGTTATTGATGATGTTTTTGAGCCCTTTAATGGTTGTTTTGATTAATATTTTGCTTATTATCAATGCTGGTGCTGAGAAAATCAATCAGTCAGGCTGGGATGGTTATTGGCTTGGTAATTTTGCTATTTGGACTTATTTTATGTTGCCATTGTACGCAGCATTAATTACCGCTTTGCTCAATGGTATAGAACATAATTCCAATGGCTGGCGTTATATGGCATCTATGCCGATTAAAGCCAATGATGTGTTTTTAGCCAAATATTTATTGGCATTAATTTACCTTATTGGTGCGACATTAGTTTTATGCGTAGCTGTTTATTTGAGTATTTTTGTGCTTCATCTATTTGGTTTTACAGTGAAAAATAGCCTGAGCATAACTATTTTGATGAAGATTCCCTATAGCATAATTGCTAGCCTAGCAATTTTAACCATTCAACATATAGTGAGTTGGCGTTGGAAAAATATTGTTGTGCCTTTGGGTTTAGGTGTATTGTCAACCATGAGCATCTTACAATTTGGCAGTTCCAAATATTGGTTGTATAATCCGTGGACTTATATGTTAGTTAGCACTAATGGTTCTGATGTTAGTAATCAAAATTCTGCCCTTTTGTATTCCGTCGTCATCTCAATGCTGTTACTTGTGATTGCTCGTCTATGGTTGGTTAATCGCGAGGTGACGTGTTGAATATTAAACTAGAAACTGCCTTTTATTCACTTGGAATCATTCAAGCCATTCAACTTTTGTTGTTTGGCTGGAAAAACCGCCACAATACAAAAAATACTATGCCATTTTTTAATGGTTATTTAGTGGCATTTATTTTTTGCATTATTTTAGAATTGCTCAGTGCTATTCTTGACTCAGAGGATTTTTTTGGCAATTTTAATTATCTGCGTTTAGTGTTTCTTGTTGGTCCTGTTGAAGTTTTGTTTGGACCATTGATTTATTTTTATATTCTTAGTCTTTCGACTCATCCATCAAATAGACCTACAC
>JALWML010000182.1 GCA_027083915.1 Lysobacterales bacterium
GAAATGAGGATTCTGGTTGGGGCTGGTCTATGTCATTGCAAGAAAGAATCGACAATACTGCTTTAGTTGTTGTACTTTATTATTATGATGCTCAAGGCAATCCTCGGTGGTTGATAGGTGTACAAGAGGGTTTTGAATTTGGAAAAGAAATCACTGTTAATATGAATATGGTTAAAGGCTATGCCAGAACAGTTTCACCTGTTGATTTAACATCAATACCTGCTGGTACTATGCGTTTTACCATAGAAGCTCCACTATCCTCAGAAAGTGCAACAGGTGTTTTATCGATGGATGTAAGTTACCCTGGTGTACAAGGTGGTCAATGGTTACGAGAAAATCTTGCTATTTCTAGACAATCAAATAATCGTAGATAGCTTATAATCCCATAATCAATCTATTAAAAATTGCTGGTTTTATATTGAATTAAGTCTGTTGTTTAATAACAAAATCCAGGATATAAGCTCAAGAAACAATAAATGTAATGGGATATAACTTGGATAAGCCATATTATTAGTCAGCCCTGAAAAACTCTATTTATTTGATTGTAATGGTCTAATAAATTGTGGAGAGAATGCTCACCACAAGCTTAATAACAACTTTTCAAAATTTATTAACAGGAAGGCAAAAAAGAGCGACACTACTGTTTTTTTTTATTGCTTTAGGAGTGAATAACTACCTTGTACCCGAATTTTCAATAATTTTTCGCGCTATTAAGTGTTATAATTTTATGTAGATTGCTTTTAATTGTGGTAAAAGCTCTGATAGAGCGGTTTTGCACACGATTATTAGGGCGATTAGTTAACATGACTCAGGCTTGCAACCAAGAATAACAAACAAACTAAAATTAAAGTTCTCAATGAATTGAAAATACGGAGAAATAGACCAATGGTAAGAACTACTCAACTTTGCTTTTTATGTTTTTTATTTATTGGATGTGTTGAGGAAACTAACAGTACTATAACAATGAAAGTTAGTAATTTGGATTATTATCTTTGTGTTCCTGTTGTTAAAAGAAGTTTTGAGCATGGAGATACTTCGATTTTAGTAAATAAAGTAAAAATTAGTAATGTAAAAGATTCTGAAGATGCGTGTAAAAAAGATATTAAAAACACGATTGAATATAAACCAAAACAAAAGTAAGCATAAATGTATTATGATAAAAACAATAAGTAGCCTTCTAATAATTTTAGGGTTGCTAGTAATGATAGTATTTTGCACAGGTGGTTACCTGATGGTACAAGGAAAGCATACGTATAAGCAAAGTTCAACTGCTCTAATAAGTTAAGGTAATTAGAGCAGTTGAACTGTAAATGTAGGGGAAAGCTTATTTCATATTCTCTTTAGAGAAAATAACCAAGGTTGCTGTGATCAAGTCATGAAAAGCTTGGCGTTTTTGTGTCAAAAACATAAATATGAGTGAAAATAAGCCCATAGTGATTTTGACAATATATCGAATATAACATTGTATGAGATTCAACTTTTTACTATTATTTTGATGGACCACTCCAATACCATAAATTTTATGACCAATGCTATTGCCAGTAAAGTAAATCATTAGTGGTTCATAAGACAGTGTTGGTAAAACAATAAACAGTATTCTCAAGTATAAATTGTCAGGGAATAAATCGTATGAGAAATAACTTGTGGAAAATAAAAGAGTGGCAAATATAACAGAATCTATGATTGCTGCTTTCCACCTTAAGCCGAGTTGGGGATATTTTGTCATAAGTGTAATGTTTTGAACAGATTAACCAGTTTCATGTTTGTTCAATAATACCAAAATCCTGATATAAATGGTGGTTTAAAGCAATTATATTTAAAGATTTGTTTTCAGTCTTAAAGTAAAACAATATGACTAATATTATGATTAGATTGATTTAGAAAGGCGTAAGGTTGGTTTTTTATAAAATATGAGTTTACATAGTGGTAGGTGTTTATTATTTAATAAGATTACGGTTCACTATGAGATTCCTGCTCTCACTTTGGCTTGGCTGGAATGACGGTATTTTTTGCTATCGTTGTTTTTCGCTTTAGATTGCCTTAGAAATCAATTCAGGTCAATGGCTATAAAAAATGAACATACAAATGGGTATATGAATATTTTTTAGACATTGAGATAGTTTCTTAAAGTTTTTAATGACTTGATATTAAAATGCGGTTTTTATGGATTTAGATTGCGTTTACATTTATCCGAGGTTTTTTCGCTTTAGATTGCCTTAGAAATCAATTCAGGTCAATGGCTATAAAAAATGAACATACAAATGGGTATATGAATATTTTTTAGACATTGAGATGGATGATTTATAAGGTGATATAAAGTGAAAAAATGGTGCCCGGGGCCGGAGTCGAACCGGCACGGTGTTACCACCGAGGGATTTTAAGTCCCTTGCGTCTACCAGTTTCGCCACCCGGGCAGGGTATAGGCTTTGCTAAAATGGAGGCTGGAACCAGATTCGAACTGGTGTCCACGGTTTTGCAAACCGCTGTATAGCCACTCTACCATCCAGCCAATATTTTTATTTTTATATTTCCTGATAGAAAAATATAAAAAGTGTATTCTCGTTGGTAAGAATACGGTGTTTGGAGCGGGAAACGAGACTCGAACTCGCGACCCCAACCTTGGCAAGGTTGTGCTCTACCAACTGAGCTATTCCCGCTGAAGAGGTTGCACATTATAGGTTGACTAAATTAATTGTCAACTAAATAATTCACATTATTTGTATTATTTTATAATTTATTTTTAATCCTGAATAAAGGCCTAAATTTTCTCTTTCATCATTGGCCAAGCCGCTTTTAAATAGATGAACATTGACCATAGGGTCAGTGCTGTGGCAATATATAATAAAGTTAAACCAATTTTATAGACTGGCATTCCCCATAAATCTTTATAATAGAGTAAAAATCCGATAGCAAACATTTGGAATAAGGTTTTAACTTTGCCGATATAAGCAACGTTAACTGTGGTTCTTTCACCAAGTTCAGCCATCCACTCGCGCAAGGCAGAAATGGTGATTTCGCGACCGACAATAACGGCAGTGGCAATCATCATAAGTATGGTTGGGTGATCTTGCAGTAATATGATTAATGCGGTTGTTACACTTAATTTGTCAGCGACAGGATCTAAAAATGCACCGAATCGAGAGAAGTTTTGGTGTTTTCTGGCAAAATAGCCATCAAAGAAGTCAGTAATGCTAGCAAAAAAGAATACAGTACAAGCTGCCATACGATTCCATTCTACGGGTAAATAAAAAAACAATATCATCACAGGGATTAAGACGACGCGTGAGATAGTTAAAATATTTGGTAAGTTTTTAGTCACTTTGTGGCTCAAAAATATAAGAAGCCTTAGAATATACGAGCATTTGAATTTAATCAATATTATAGATATGAAAAAAGAATTTTGGCTTGAAAAATGGCAAAACAATCAAACAGGTTTCCATAAAGATTTTACTCATCCTTTATTGGTTGAATATATTAATGATCTAAATTTATCACAGGGTGATACTATTTTTGTTCCGCTTTGTGGCAAAACAGTTGATATGCTGTGGTTAAATCAGCAAGGTTTTCATGTTATTGGAATAGAGTTAAGTCCTTTAGCTGTTGAACAATTCTTTACTGAGAATGAGTTGGAGTTTTCAAAGCAACAAGATGGAAATTTTGTGGTGTATCGGTATGAAAATATTACAATTTATCAAGGAGATTTTTTTGAATTATCAAAAGAGTATCTTGAAGATGTCAAAGCGGTATATGATCGTGCGGCTTTGATTGCTTTACCTGATGATCTTGTCGGTCAATATGTTGATAAAATGAAAGAGTTGATTGCTCCACATGCTAAAGAGTTGTTGATTACTTTAGAGTTTGTAAAAAAGTTGGGTCCATTGGGTCCTCCTTTTACCACCTCGGATGCTAAAGTTAAAAAACTAATGGAAAATTACCACAGCGTAGAATTATTGCAAGAAGTGGATATCATCTCACGTGAAGCCAAATTTAAAGAACTGGGTTGTGAGTATGTCTACGAGCGGGTTTATTTAGTTGAGTTTTAATACCTAACCCAATAATGCTTCAACAAATTCTTTGGCTTCATACGGTTTTAAATCCGATGATTTTTCACCGACGCCAATAAAGCGCACAGGGATGCCAAATTCTTTGGCTAGGTTGAATAACACACCACCTTTGGCTGTTCCATCTAGTTTGGTGATGGCTATGCCTGTTAACTCTGTGGTTTTATTAAATTCAGCGACTTGAGAAATGGCATTTTGTCCCGTTCCACCATCAACTACTATAAGAGTTTCATGTGGAGCTGTCTCATCATTTTTCTTCATGACGCGACTTATTTTGCCAAGTTCTTGCATTAAATTTGATTGTGTATGTAGCCTAGCAGCAGTATCAGCAATTAAAATATCAATGTTTCGTGCTTTGGCCGCGCTCATGGCATCAAAGATGACCGAGGCAGAATCAGATCCCGTGGATTGGGCAATCACAGGAATGTCTTCGCGTTCACCCCAGGTTTTGAGTTGTTCAACAGCGGCTGCACGGAAGGTATCACCAGCAGCTAACATGACTGATTTTCCTTGTTGTTTGAAATTGCGCGCAATTTTGGCAATAGTGGTTGTTTTGCCAACACCGTTGACGCCGACGACCAAAATAACATATGGTTGTTTGCTTGTGTCGATGATTAATGGTTTTTCTACGCTTTGAGCCAGTTCCATTAAGTTTTGCATCAAGGCATAATACACTTCTTGCATGTCATCAAGATTCTTTCTTTTAACGTCTTGTGATGTTTTTTCAACGATATCTACGGTTGCACGTGCACCAACATCCGCCATTAATAGCGTGGTTTCAATTTCTTCAAACAAATCATCATCAATGCTTTTGTTGACGGCAAACAGGTTTTTGACCTTTGAACCAAAGCCTTTACGTGGTTTTTCAAGTTGAATATCAAGTGTTTTTGGGGCTACTGACTGAACAACTGCCTGTTCTTGAGTTGCATCGACTTTGTGTTTTTTTCTCAGCGCTTCGAGTGCATCTTCTTGATTGGAAGATTTACCCGCTTGATTATCCGTGTTTTTATCACCTTTCTTCTTGAAAAAATTAAACATTTGTTTTTGACCGTATGCAGACTTGATAGAATGGGGTATTTTACTCACATCGGTATCGATTTTAAAGAGAAATGGCAAAAGCTCAACACACAATTCGCATAATTGCAGGAACACACCGCTCAAGAAGGTTGCCTGTACTTAATTTTGATGGTTTACGCCCCACAGGTGATCGTGTTCGTGAAACTTTATTTAACTGGTTACAAATGCAATTAGCAGGGAGAAAGGTTTTAGATCTCTGTGCCGGAGCTGGTGCACTTGGTTTTGAGGCATCATCTCGTGGCGCACAATCAGTGGTGATGGTCGAAAGCACTAAGCGCATTGCTGAAAACCTCATGCAGATTAACAAAGATTTCAACTTTTCTGGTGTGACGGTATTAAATCAAAGTGCTCAAAGTTATTTAAATTCAACAGATGAAGAATTTGATCTGGTCTTTATTGATCCACCTTTTGCAGCAGATATGATGCAGGAGTTAACATTGCTATCATTAGGAGTGGTAAAAGACAGAGGTTTTATCTACCGTGAAGCAGCGATTTCACAAGAGCTAACTATTTTGCCTGATAATTGGAAATTATATCGGCAAAAACGCATGGGACAGGTTAAAATCGAAATATGGCAAAAATTAACTGCAAATTGAGGACTATAACATGCCAAAAAAACCATTAATAGCCGTCTATCCAGGGACTTTTGATCCCATTACCAATGGTCATTCTGATTTGGTGCGTCGTGCCAGTGAGGTTTATGATGTATTGATTGTTGCAGTTGCAGATTCAACAGGCAAGGGTCCTAGCTTTGATT
>JALWML010000183.1 GCA_027083915.1 Lysobacterales bacterium
CGAAACCAACACAATAGGCAACACCATAGCAAGATACCATTATGGCGACCGCTACCAGTTAGCTGAACAAAGAAACAACATAAACAGCTACTACCACGTGGATTCACTTGGAACAAATGTGGCAGTGACTAATCAAGATGGCTCAATCCAAGCCAGATATGAGTATGATGCCTATGGAAATCTGCTTACTCAAGCTGGGAGTAGTGAAACACCGTTTGGCTTTACGGGTTATCAAAAAGATGATGATACTGGGCTTTATTATGCTAATGCTAGGTATTATGATTCAGAGACTGGGCGATTTAATCGCGAGGATCCGTTTGATGGAAAGGTGAACGAACCACCATCATTACACAGATATTTATATGCAAATGTTAATCCTACTTATTTTGTTGACCTCACAGGTAAAGCAGCATATGCTTTTGATGGCACAAATGGAGTTTAAGGGGTCGGTACCCTTTTTGTGAATTCTGTGCTAGACTACACTTTTCACACTAGTAATTATCATGCCAAGAAAACCTCGTTTTTTTGTTTCTAGTGTTGCCAATCATGTAATCCAACGCGGTAATAATAAGGAAGCTGTGTTTTTTGAAGAGGAAGATTATCGAAAATACCTCACCATATTAAATGAAGCAGCAACAAAATATAGTGTAAAAATTCATGCCTATGTTTTGATGACAAACCACATTCATCTGTTAGCCACAGCAGATACTACAAATGGCATCAGTCAAATGATACAGCAAGTCGGTCGATTTTATGTGCCTTATGTGAATTTTAAATACAAAAGAACGGGCACATTGTGGGAAGGTCGTTTTAAAAGTTCTTTGGTTTCTGATGATTTATATGTATTGGCTTGTATGCGTTATATCGAAATGAACCCTGTAAGAGCCCACATGGTAAAAGCACCACAAGATTATAAATGGTCTAGCTATCATTTCAATGTAAGAGGTGCCTATGACTCAGTGGTTTCTGAGCATATTAGTTATAAAGCTTTAGCAAGAAGTAGAAAAAAGCAGCAGGAAACTTACCGCGATTTATTTTTAGAACATTTGGATGAAAAGCTATTATCAGATATTCGAAATTGTGCCCAAACAGGAACACCGCTTGGAAATAATAAATTCAAAGCACAAATAGAATCAAAGCTTAAAATAAAAGTAGGGTATAATACTCGTGGAAGACCGAGAAAGTTATGAAAAACCTTAAAAAGGGTACTAATCCCTTAAACCTCAAACTTTTAACCGATCAATGCGCTACATTTGGTTGTTCAGTTGTGAAAGGTGCAGGATTAAAGCCGCCAACTGCTGGGATACCCAAAAGACCTCGTAAAATTTATAATTCTATAATGGATGAAATTTATGAAAATTACTATTGAGATAGATAAAATTGAAAAAAGTGAAGGCTTTATGGTCTTACAGCTTTTTGATAACATAACTAAAGAAACAGATGTTATTATTGATAAACAAGGATTTGTTTATACAGCCAGTAAGTATAAATCTGTTGCACCATTCAAATCCATTAACTCAGTTACTTTCTTAAAAGACACTAATAGACTTAAAACTAAGGTTTTGTTATTTGTTGATGGAGATGATAAATGGAATGAGAAAATGAAAAAGAAGCATCCCATTAAATTTAAATTAGGCCTTATGAGACCCTATTATTCTTTTGTTAAAGAATTAGGAACAGTACCAAATCCAAAGGATGTCGATCAAATTATAGATATGTTGCGTTATTTAAAATACAAGGTTGAAGTTTACACTGAAGAAGTTAGCTAAAAATCACCAACAAATCAAAAGCCGCTAATCAGCGGTTTTTTCTTCTTTAGATTTCTTTATTTCATTTGCATGAAAAATACATAAGACATGCATACATTAAAATATGTAAATTCCAATAATTGTATAAACCAACACACGGATGAGTTATGTTTGAATAGATTTGGATGTTAGATTTTGAAATTTTTGTTCAGATATGTGAAAAAACCAATATTTCACTTATTCGAAACAAAGGTGTAAATCTCACACGTCCTGTGAAGATTAAAAAGATGGTAGTTATTGACTATTCTAAAGCAGGAATTAAGCTAATATCTTGTTTGATTTTATTCTTAATATTCTCAACAAATTTCTTTAATTGTTGAACTGTGCCACTAAATTTGACAGAATCAAATTTGAACGCCGAAGGCGGCACGAAGTGGGATTTACAGGGACGTAAATCATAGAAACTTCCTGTCACTTTATCCTCTAAGTTCGCTTGCCTTGCAATATTTTCGTTTAACATTTTCATAAACCATGAAATACTCATTAACCTTTTTCTGTATTTGTCCGCTAACAAATAAACCAAAGCCAAAACAGCTTTGGATTGAGGCTGATTTTCCATATAATCCTGACATACTTTTGGCAATTGACACAACTGTGACCCATAGGCAAAAACTTGTTTTTATTCAACTCATCCCTGAGTCTCACCTTCGTCCATGAAGGCTTACGTGAAAATTCTTTCCTGAAGAATTTTTCATCCCAATTATCGGTTGAATTTATCTTCAAAGGGCGGGACATTCACTTTATTTATACTCTTTTCATTAATTTCTTTATCAAAAATTGTGGTAGAACATAAAAAATCCCCCTCGGCCCCCTTTACAAAGGGGGAAGTAAGAGTTGTTTTGAATATCTCAGATTATTTTTAAAAATCGATTTGCTCCCTCCTTTACAAAGGAGGGCTGGGGTGGATTTTCTATGGTTAATATGAGTGTTGAAAAAGTAAATTACTGAATCTCTCTGATAATTTGCAGCGAATGAATTTGTATGATGGAACATGGCATATTCAAATCAAATGTTTTGATAAATGGTGCTACAAAGCAATCGGAACAATAGATAATTTTAAAAAATACTGTCAATCACATAAGCAGAAATATATTTAGGGTTTGCCAAAGGTGGTTAAGGTTATAAAGTTTTGATTTGGTGTTTGTTTTTTGTTGGAAAGGTTAAGAGATTATCACGTCGCTCCTCTTTGCCATTACAGTCCTTTCTTTGCGTTACTAAAGCCAAAAATTTCAGGTCACAATGATTAATGAGGTTGTAGAAAAGCTACTTTAGTTTGAAAAGTAGCATTGTCAATCGGTATCGGGGATGACGTATTGTATTTTAATCTGTGTTATTCTGCGGATAAGTGTTTTTCTTTTCGCTGCGTTTTTTGTGTCGCTGTGAGAAATTGTGCTTATATTAAATTTTTCTCCATCGGTAAAAACTCAATTGTATTGCCATCATTCATGGTGTGTATGATGGTCTTATCACCTTTGTAGCCATGTTTCTTATAAAAATTAACACCTGATAAGGTGCTCATCAACTCTGTTGATTGAAATCCTCGTTTTATCGCTTCTTGTTCACAGTGTTCGATGATTTGATTGCCTAATCCTCTTCTTGCATAATCTGGGTGAATAAAAAAAGCTCGAATTTTGGCTGCATCCGCCTTAGGGGTAAGTTTTTCTGGGTCGCGTAAATTGTTATTATCACTGCCAAACAAGGTCTTTCGATAACTCCAGCCACCGCAGGCAATAAGCTGCGAGTCTTTTTCGATAACAAAATAGGTTTTATCTTTGATTAATTGAGTGTCCACGCCAAAGGCACTTTTTAAAGCTGATTCAATGGTGTTTTTGTCATAGAATTGTCCACCAAGTTGTCGAGCGGATAGCGCAATCAGCTCTGTTATGGCTTCGATGTCTTTTGTTGTGGCGTTACGTAAATGGTTCATTATTTTTTAGGGTAAATCCAACCTGAAATTTCACCACCTGTTTTGTTGCTTTTTCTATTGTGAGCTACATCAATCAAAGTATAGTGACCATTAACAGTGAATAAACTGATTTTACGGGCGTATTTGTTGGGTTTTCTCCATTTCTTATTATCGTAATTTTCTTCAGCTAGTGAAACTGTCCCTTTTTTTAGGTTGACATCCACGACAACAGCTACATGACCGTGTTGCCATAAGGGGTTGCTTCGGTCCGGATAATAAATGACTAAATCACCAATTTTAGGTGCACGCGTTGCTGTGCCGTTAATCGAACGAGCCAATGGAAAGCTTTTGTTGGTGCGAATATCTTTGCCTTCGGTTAAATAGATAATCTCGTGTGCACTATCAATACTTCCATAGGTTATGCCTTTATTAATCATCCACCAACGACGCGAGTATTCTACACATTGGTTAATCAAACCGATGTAATGCAAATTGTCATCTTTGGGGTTGCTCTTATGTATGGTGACTTCGCCAGTGGTGAGGTTTAAAAAGGAGTACTCATTCTTAATGCATTGCGAGCGACAATTTGAATAGGCATCAATTCCACCAGCTGAACCTAATTTTTTGCCAAAGTCCGTCACACAACCAACATCGCATAGTTGCTTGTTTTTTTCAAACATGGCTTTGCTTTGTTCTTTAGAAAAAGCAGGAGGTTTAGCACGCAGCCCATAACCATCGGTGTTAGGCAATTGGGCAAAAGAAGTGGTTGTCAGTAACAATAAAAGAATGAGTTTCATTTCTTATTCTCCGGTGAAGTTGGCTTTTCTTTTTTGCAAAAATGCGGCAGTGCCTTCTTTCATGTCTTGGGTTGAGCACGTTACGGCAAAGGCTTTGGCTTCAAACTGCAAACCTTCAGTTAAATTACATTCAGCACCGTGATTAATGCTGTCAATTATGCATTGCAAAGCAACAGGTGCGCTGAAAGTTAGTTGTTTTGCCATTTTTTCAACAGTAGGTATTAACTCATCTTGTGAAACTACTTTATTGACTAAGCCAATTTCATAAGCGCGATTGGCATCAATCATGCCGCCCATAAGATTCATTTCCATTGCTCTGCCTTTGCCGATTAATCGAACCAAACGTTGTGTGCCACCAAATCCAGGAATCACACCTAATTTAATTTCGGGTTGCCCAAACATAGCGTTGTCAGAGGCAATTCTTATGTGGCAACTCATGGCGAGTTCGCAACCGCCACCTAAGGCAAAGCCATTGATAGCGGCAATAACTGGTTTGCAGCTTTGTTCGATATTTGTCATGACTTTTTGACCGAATTCAGCAAAAAACATGCCAGAAACAGCGTTGGATTGAGCCAGCTCGGAAATATCAGCACCCGCAATGAATGATTTTTCTCCACTGCCTGTAATAATAATAGCTGAAATATCTTTATTGGTTTGTGCGCTTGTTATTGCATCATTGATTTCCCTCAAGGTTTGGTGGTTGAGTGCATTGAGTTTCTCGGGTCGGTTGATAGTGAGGGTTAAAATTTTATTTGTGGTGTTTAAAAGTATGTTTGACATGGATAAGTCTCTATTACAATAAAACTGAAATTATATCAATAATTGAACTCAAAAGGGATAAATGGGTCTATAGAGTTGTTAATATTTAGTGTGTGGCATAAAATACGCACCTTTTTAAGAAAATCAACATCGAGGATTTATAGATGAATTTTAAATTATTACTAGCTGGAATTATTGTCATCACGGCAATATTTGCATCAGCTCAAGATAAAACGAGCAAAGATATCACGTTTGACAAGAAAAAAACCAGTTACGCTTATGGCTACCGCATTGGCTTAGAGTTTTTAGGTAAAAAAGGCAGTGAGTTTGAATTGAATACAGACGAAGCCATTAAAGGTATTCGTGATGCAGCAGCAAAGAAAGATCCAGCTGTTTCTAAAGAAGATATGGTCTTAAACTTTCAGGCTTATCAGAAAAAAATGGAATTAAAACAATTAGAGGCATATAAAAAACTTGCAGCGAGTAACAAGAAGCGCAGTGATGATTTCTTAAAAGCTAACCGCAAGAAAAAAGGCATAAAAGAATTGGCATCAGGCATTCAATATAGAGTTATCGAAGATGGCTCTGGTAAGCACCCAACATTAGACGATGAAGTTGTTA
>JALWML010000184.1 GCA_027083915.1 Lysobacterales bacterium
TGTTTCAAAAGCTTGTCCATCAGCAGGAGCTTGTGGTGGCATGTACACAGCCAACACCATGGCATCGGCCATTGAAGCCATGGGAATGAGTTTTCCTTACAATTCATCCAACCCAGCTATCTGCCAACAAAAGCTAGATGAATGTAAAAATGTTGGGCGACAAATCGAACAATTACTTAAATCAGACTTAAAACCTCGCGATATTGTCACTAAAAAAGCCATGGAAAATGCCTTTAGACTGGTAACTGTTTTGGGTGGTTCAACCAATGCTGTTTTACATTTTTTAGCCATTGCTGATGCCGCAGGCATTGATTTTGATATTAAAGATTTCCAGAAAATAAGCGATACAACACCATTTTTAGCGAATTTGAAACCCAGTGGAAAATACCTTATGGAAGACCTTCATGAAATTGGTGGAGTTCCTGCGGTAATGAAATACATGTTAGAAAACAACATGCTACACGGTGATTGCATGACCGTCACAGGACAAACGATTGCAGAGAACTTAGCTAAGGTGAAATCATTATCGCCCATACAAGATGTCATTATGCCATTAGATAAGCCGATTAAAGCCTCTGGGCATATCCGAATTTTATTTGGCAATTTAGCATCCGAAGGTTCTGTTGCCAAAATCACAGGTAAAGAAGGTTTAAGTTTTTCAGGAAAAGCTAAAGTATTCGATTCCGAAGTTGCTGTAAACCAAGGCATAGCCGATGGAAAAGTTGAAAAAGGTGATGTTGTCGTCATTCGATACGAAGGCCCCCAAGGTGGTCCAGGTATGCCAGAGATGCTCAAACCAACTGCCGCCATCATCGGTGCTGGACTTGGCAATGATGTTGCACTGATAACAGATGGTCGTTTTTCAGGCGGAACCCACGGTTTTGTGGTTGGTCATATCACACCTGAAGCACAAGTTGGCGGTACTATTGCCCTGGTTGAAAATGGAGATGAAATTACCATTGATGCCACAACAAATGAACTCACTCTTCACGTTAGTGATGACGAATTAAAAATCAGGAAACAAAACTGGCAAGCACCAGAAATTAAATACAAACGCGGTGTTCTACGTAAGTATGCACGCAATGTAACTTCCGCATCAAAGGGGTGTTTAACCGATGTTTAAAGCAGAAAGTAATTCAATAAAGTCAATAATCAACAAAAATTGGCAACAAATTCATGATGAACAACCAACAGATGAATCTGTTAACCTACTGGGTTCTGAAGCATTAATCAGAAGCTTAATGGCAGAAGATGTGGATATCATGTTTGGCTATCCAGGTGGTGCGATTATGCCAACCTATGATATATTGCACCAATTCCAAAAAGAAATTAAACATGTATTGGTAAGGCATGAGCAAGGTGCGGTTTTAGCCGCTCAAGGTTATGCTCGAGCCAGTGGACGCGTCGGTGTTTGCATTGCCACATCAGGACCTGGTGCAACCAATTTAATCACAGGTATCGCTGATGCACAAATTGATTCAACGCCTTTGGTTTGTATAACTGGTCAAGTGCATAAAGATTTATTAGGGACTGATGCTTTTCAAGAAACCGATATTATTGACATATCCATGCCAATTACTAAGTGGAATTATAAGATTACTGAAGCTAAAGAAATTCCTGCCGTTATTGCCCGTGCTTTTTTTATTGCAAAATCTGGTCGTCCAGGACCAGTGCTGATTGATATTACCAAAAATGCACAAATGGACTTTTTGGACTATAGCTATAAGAAATGCCTGCATTTTAATAGCTATCTGCCAGAGCCAACACCCAAGCTACAATCCATCAAAGATGCCGCTGAACTCATTAATCAAGCAAAAAAACCCTTAATCGTATTTGGTCAAGGCATTATACTTGGTGAAGCTGAAGATGAATTTAAAACTTTTTTAGAAAAAAGTGGTATTCCAGCAGCAGCAACCATTATGGGCTTGTCAGCAATAGATACTAATCATGAAAACTATGTCGGCATGGTCGGAATGCATGGCAATTATGCGCCGAATTTATTAACCAACCAATGCGATGTTTTAATAGCTATTGGTATGCGGTTTGATGATCGAGTGACAGGAACGCTGGATACCTATGCTCAACAAGCAAAAATAATCCACTTAGAGATAGACAACAGCGAAATTAATAAAAACGTCCGCGTCAATGTTCCTGTTCTTGGCAATGTTAAATATACTTTGCCACAAATCACAGACAGAATTATCGAAAAAGAATACTCACAGTGGCGTGAAGAATTTCGCAAACTCGATAAAGAAGAATACCAAGCCGTCATTAAAGATGACTTAACACCCACAAAACAAGCACTAACCATGTCAGAAGTGATTAATATGATTAATGACCTGACAAATAATGATGCGATTATTGTCACCGATGTTGGTCAACACCAAATGGCAACCTGCCGTTATGCGAAATATTCACAAACACGTTCACTCATTACATCAGGAGGACTTGGCACCATGGGCTTTTGTATTCCTGCTGCTATGGGAGCCAAACTCGCCAAACCCGAGCGCACAGTTATTGGCATTGTTGGTGATGGTGGAGTGCAAATGAATATCCAAGAACTTGGCACAATTATGCAAACGCAGATTGATGTCAAAATCATCATCTTAAATAATGAATTTCTTGGTATGGTACGTCAATGGCAAGAACTTTACTTTGACAAACGCTATGCATCGACAGAAATCACAAGCCCAAATTACCAAATGCTTGCATCAGCTTATCAAATTGCATCAAGTAAAATTGCTAAACGTGAAGAACTCAAAAAATCTCTTCAAACCATGCTAGATACGGATGGTGCTTATTTACTTGAAGTCATGGTCGGACAAGAAGACAACGTTTTCCCAATGATATCACCGGGTGATTCCGTATCAGATATGAGGTTAAAATAACATGCAACATAACATCAACACAACATTCGACGAAACAAAAAAAGATTACACTATGGCGCTATTTTCACGTAATCGTGCGGGAATCTTAAATCGTATCACATCGGTCTTTTCGCGGATAAAATTGAACATAGATAGTTTAAATGTGTCCGAAACAGAAACACATGGTGTTTTTCGTTATTCAGTACGTGTTCACACCACAGAGAAATTGGTTAGGCGCATTACCAAACAGATTGAAAAGCAAGTGGATGTATTAAAAGCCGTTTACGCAACCGATGATTTGATTGTACAGCAAGAAGTTGCCTTGTATAAAATTCCATCCGAAGTGATGATAGATGACATACAAACCGAAGATATCATTCGAAAGCACAATGCGAAAATATTACGTATTCACCGCGAATACACCGTGATAGAAAAAACCGGACACAAACACGAAACACAAGCCCTATTTGACGAACTGCAACCATACGGCATACTCGAATTTGTCCGTTCTGGTCCAATCAGCATAGGAAAAATAAATTATTAACACATATTTGGGGCATGGACTTTAGTCCATGATAATGTCGGCTAAAGCCAACAACCCTAATGAAATACTATAAACTTAAACTAAAAGAGAGTAATAAAAATGGCAAAACTTAATTTCGGCGGCACAATGGAAGAAGTGGTAACTCGTGAAGAGTACCCTCTTGACAAAGCGCAAAATAATCTCAAAGACAAGACAATAGCAGTACTTGGTTACGGCGTACAGGGTCCTGGACAAGCATTAAACCTTCGTGACAATGGTTTTAATGTTATTGTAGGTCAACGTCAAGAATCGCCATCATGGCAAAAAGCCATTGATGATGGCTTCGAGGCAGGAAAAACCCTATTTCCAATTGATGAGGCAACCCAAAAAGCCGACATCATTATGTATTTACTATCTGATGCTGGTCAAATTGCCGCATGGGACACAGTAAAAGCCAATCTAAATGCTGGTGATACCTTGTATTTCTCGCATGGTTTTGGTGTGACATTTAATGAACAAACCTCGATTGTTCCACCCAAAGACGTGGATGTGGTATTGGTTGCTCCTAAAGGCTCTGGACGTTCACTTCGCACCTTGTTCCTAGATGGCAAAGGCTTAAACTCAAGCTACGCAGTCTTCCAAGATGCCACAGGAAATGCCAAAGAAACAGCTTTATCATTGGGAATCGGTGTAGGTTCAGGTTACTTATTTGAAACCGATTTTAAACGTGAAGTGTATTCTGATTTAACAGGCGAGCGTGGAATATTAATGGGAGCAATTGCAGGCATGTTTGAAGCCCAATACAATGTTTTACGTAAACACGGACATTCACCATCTGAAGCATTCAATGAAACAGTTGAAGAACTTACCCAATCATTAATGCCATTAGTGGCAGAAAACGGTATGGATTGGATGTATGCCAATACCTCAACCACAGCACAACGTGGAGCATTGGATTGGCGTCATAAATTCCGTGATTTAAACGAGCCATTATTTGAAGAACTCTATGACAGCGTAAAAACAGGCAACGAAGCACGCATCACTATTGAAGCCAACTCAAAAGATGATTACCGCGAAAAGCTAAATGAAGAGCTAAAAGAAATTCGCGACTCCGAAATTTGGCAAACAGGTAAAACAGTACGTGGTTTGAGACCGCAAAACTCGTAACTTCAAAAGAACTCGCTCCCATGCTCTGCGTGGGAGTGACATTCTAAATAATATGCATTCCCACGCGGAGCGTGAGGAACGAGATAAAAATGAAACACACCCAAAGCCCAGCAATTGAAAATATAAAAGCCGCACAGCAACGTATTGCTGCAGTTGTGCAACGCACGCCTTTGCAGGAAAACTTACAGTATTCTGCTATTTATGGTGCAAAGATTTACCTTAAGCGTGAAGATTTGCAACAGGTGCGATCCTATAAAATTCGTGGGGCTTATAACAAAATTGCGCAACACCCAGATGCTGAGCATGTGGTGTGTGCCAGTGCGGGCAATCATGCACAAGGCGTGGCTTATACCTGCCACAAACTAGGCATCAAAGGCACGATATTCATGCCGGTTACAACACCTAACCAAAAAATTGAACAAGTCAAAATGTTTGGTCATAATCAAATTGAAGTCAAACTGGTTGGTGATACCTTTGATGAAACGGGATTAGCTGCCAAAAAATATTGTTCACAAAATAAATACCTTTATATTCCTCCTTTTGATGACATGGAAATTATAGAAGGACAAGCAACCATAGCATTAGAAATTTTAGAAAAGTACAAGCAAGCAATTGATTATATCTTTGTGCCCATTGGTGGTGGAGGTTTAGCCTCTGGCATCAGTGCCGTGTTTAAACAATTATCACCGAATACCAAAATCATAGGTGTAGAACCCAAGGGTGCAGCTTCGATGCAAGCAGCTTTTGATGCAGGGCATAATATCAAACTGGACAAAATTCATGGCTTTGTCGATGGTGCAGCCGTGCAACAAGTCGGTGAACTCACTTTTCAACAATGCAAAGACAAAATTGATGATTTAATCACAGTAGATGATGGACTCATCTGTCAAACTATTCTCAATCTCTACAACAAGGACGCCATCGTGGTCGAACCAGCAGGTGCACTGGCGCTCTCAGGTTTAGAACAATACGCCGATAAAATAAAAGGAAAAACTGTCGTTTGCATCTTAAGCGGCAGCAACAATGACATTACACGTATCGAAGAAATTCGCGAAAAAGCCCTGCTCTACGGCGGATTCAAACACTATTTTATGGTGCGATTTCCTCAACGTGCTGGAGCACTTAAAGAATTTGTCGCCGATGTCCTCGGTGAAAACGATGACATCACCTACTTCCAATACCACAAAAAACACAACCGCGCCCACGGCCCTGCTATTGTTGGTATTGAATTGAAGAATGCAAAAGACTTTAAGCCTTTGATTCAACGAATGAAAGACCTAGACTTCTACAGTGATTACCTCAATGACAAACCTGAATTGTTTAGCATGATGA
>JALWML010000185.1 GCA_027083915.1 Lysobacterales bacterium
ATTTAAGATGCCAAGACTCTCTTTTGAACGCCTTGGCATATCTTATTATTCCATACCATCTGCAAATATCAGTTCGACCAATGGGTTGACCACCAAATTAAAACTACTGTTAATGGTAGCTCCCTGAGGATCTGTTGCAATAATGGTAATAGAAAAGGGCGAATTTAACACTTCGGGATGAGTTGGTGTGCCACTTATTATGCCCGTGCTGGCATCAATACTCATACTTAATGGTAAACCCCCTGCGCTGTAACTCAAAGCATCACCATCAGGGTCACTAAAATCTGTACTGACATCTGTTGTGAAAAGAATGTCTTCAGTGGCAACTTTATCTACTATGCCTGTTGTGGTTGGTGCCGTATTGGTTGAAGCGATAATGAGTTGCTCGTCAGGAGCTGCCTCAGTTGTGTAAGCTCCATTAAGTTCGATTAAACTGTCTCTGTCCTGTGCTCTGAATGTGTCAACAATGAAACCATCTACTATGTTGCTTACAAATAGGTAGGTTATAACCCCATGGCATGTTTGGGCAGAGGCATTAGGGCGAACTTTCAATGTGATAAAATAATTTTTACTTGCCTGTGGAGCAATTTGTAAATCACTGTTTTGGTCGGGTAGATTTAAGGTGATTTGACCATTAACCAAAGTAAAAGGTCCAGATTGGTTGTAGATTAAGGTGTCAGAGAATAGTTCAAAATTACCCGATCCGTCATCGCTATAGACACTAATATCAGAAATAAGAGGGTTTAATTCTGTTGATGAAAAAAAGGTACCTGTACAACCCGTTCCAGCAATAAAACCAAGATGCAACGTTGATATTTGCATATCTCCATCTAATAACTCACCGTTATGTGTGACCGTAAAGCTAACAACATCGAAAGTTTGTTGGTCTTCTCGATTTTGTGCTAGGGGTACAGAATAGTTAACGCTGTATTGTCCACCTCTATTTTCAATGGTTATTAATTCACTTGAAGTTGTACCTTTAGACACAATATCTAAATCACCATCTAAATCATAATCGACAAATGAAAATGAGGCTGGGTTATCAAGACTTGATTTGATAACGCTCAGTGACCAGTTGTCATTTGCATCGTATTTAATTAAAGAAAAATCATCGTTGGCATCTTGAGTGAGAATATCCATATCACCATCGCCATCAATATCCAAGACTGATAAAGCTCTAGTTATACTGCCAGTACCAATAAGTGTATCATTTTCTGTCCAAGTGTTTCCTGTCCCATCATTGGCATACCAAGTGATATTTTGACTCGAATGTCGGCTGGCAATAACATCCATATCCCCATCATTGTCCATATCAGCAACATCTATTTGGTAGCCTGTATTAGAGGTCAAATTGTTTTGAGTCCAGGCTGTTCCATCACCATTATCATTCGAAAACCATCGCGTCACTGTTGAACTACTGGCAACAACAACATCTAAAGAACCATCGCCATCCAAATCAGCAACAGCTAAATCTCCAGGGTTGCCAAAAGCTGCAGTGATAACATTCTCAGTCCATAATCCATCATTATCTAACCAAATAACTCGTCCGTTAAGTTTATCTAATGCAACAATATCAAGCATACCATCGGCATTGATGTCCACTAACTGTATTTCGTCAGATCGACCCGATGCTGATGCAATTGTTGTTAAGCTACTCCAATTTGCACCTGATGCAGTCTTGCTGTCTAATCCAGTGGTGTTAAAAGGCCCAGCATTCATCAAGTTTTCAATAAAGTATATGTTATCATTACCATCAGCAGCAAAAACAATGTCAAGGTCTCCATCTTTGTCCATGTCACCTAATTTAATCGCAGAGATTTGACTGTCAGTCATGGATGAAACACTTAAAATAGTAGAAGGAGCAGAATAACTTCCAGTACCGTCTCCTGAAAAGAAAAATACTTCCATTCCTGTTGAGCTTTTATTAGCAGAAACAATGTCTGGGTATTGATCACCGTTTAATAAACCAGTGATCACATGATGAGCCCCGGTATGACTGCTATCAATAATGGTTGTTGAATCATATTGCGTGGTAGAATGAAACAGTAAATTTTCATAAGCATAAACAAAACCATCTTCTTTTTTTGCCAAAATTATCTCCATGTCGCCGTCCTGATCTAAATCAGATGCATGAACATAATCAATTGAATCGACAAGTCCAGTTATTAAGGAATGTTCTGACCACGTGCCTGCAATTCCATCTGAATTTTCATACCATGAGAAAGTGGTGCTGTTACCAACTAAGACATCCTTATCTCCGTCTTTATCAAAATCTATAAAATTAATTTCGCCAAAAGTATTAGTAGCCACCACTAATGGAGTCCAGCTAAAAGTCATTGCATCATAGGTTAATTGTATTAAATCATCATTATTTCCATGGTAGTAAATTTCAGCCAAACCATCAAGGTCAAGGTCTTCGACTTGAATATCCCCTATTGTGGCTGATGAACCTGTTACAACAGATGAAGTTGCCCAAGTACTACCATCTCCAGCATTATTTCCCAAAATAGTGATGTAAGGAGAGCCTGAAACGAGTCCATAAATAATGTCCATCGCTCCATTATTGGTGATGTCGCCAGTAGTTACTGTGGATAAATTACCTCCAGTGGTTATTCCTGTATCATGTTCAGTCCAACTAGCAGCATTACCTCCATTTTTATACCAATAAAGAATTGGTGTGGTTTCGGCTGCAACCACAATGTCCAAATCGCCATCTCCATCGAAATCTGCTAAGCTTAAATCCCTAACACCTGTAACAGTTGCACCACTAAAAATGACATGAGAAGTCCATACCGAAGCAGTTCCATCATTTTCAAACCATAAGATTTCATCATTACTCTTATCAGTTCCTACAATATCAAGATCCCCATCCATATCCAAGTCAATGACTTTTAAGGCGTTAAACCCCTGAGTTGCAGTAGAAATAATATGTTGAGGAAACGCAGTCAAATCACCTCCATCATTTTCTAACCAACTAATTTCATCATTGAGCAGTCCGTTGAATTGTGAAATAATAACATCAAGATCGCCATCCATATCAATATCTGCAGACTCTATATTTGAAAAAGAAGCCAATGTATTAGGGTCAGTTTCAATTGATAATAATTGTTCACTTGCAAAGCTCACTTCTTTAGCCTTGACTAAAGAAAAAACAGATAAAAATAAAATAGCAATAATAATTGATTCATAGGGTGTTCGACTCATAGGATGTACCTTTTATATTAAGTGCAAACAATCTTAGGGTAAGAGTCAATGAAGTTAATGTTTGAAAAATGATTTCTAAAAAACAAATAATGACTCAAATATGACTTAATTAAAAAATTTGAACTGGTTCGCATAATTTATTGGTTATATTGCCTTTGGTTTGGATTGCTATGATGTTAGAATTGATATTCGTCTTCTATCTGCAAGGTTTTTTTTAAATTAAATGTATTATTTGTTTTCAGGATTTAAATTAGATTCTGATAAGAGAGAACTCTCTTATCAGTCAAAAACCGTTACTTTGACTAAACAAAATTTCCAACTTTTACTTTACTTTGTCCAAAATCCAAATGCTGTCATTAATAAAGATGAATTGATAAAACATGTCTGGAATGGCAGAGTTGTTGCTGACAACTCAATTGACCAAAGCATTTATAAACTCAAAAAAATATTAACTTCGGTTAAAGAGGAAAATTATTTTGAGACTGTTTATGGTTTAGGGATTAAGTTTTTACCACCTGTTGAAACTGGTTCTTCAGAGATAATTGAAAGTCCACAGCAAAGATATGGGTTAAATTATTGGATTATAGCAGCATTATTTGCGGTACTAGTTGGACTGAGTTTCTATTTTTGGTGGCACAAGCAAAATTTACCATTAAATAATCCAAGTAAGAATTCAATAATTGTATTACCCAATAACAGTTTAAACAGTCAAAATGATTGGCTCAGTAGCAGTACCGATTTGTATGTTAAAAAAATGCTTAATCAGTCACCGAAAGTATTTTTAAAAGATTTTAGCAAAAAGCCCAAAAACTTGAATCAAGAGCAATACCTAGAATCGTTGTGGAAATCAAATCCTCTATTAAAAGTTGTTACCAGTGAAGTAGGCTTTTTACTTAATGAGTTTATGATTAAGCTTGTCATAAAAGATAAAGCAGGGGAAATAGCTCAAAAAGAATTTAAAAATAAAAATTTGAGCACTGTGTATGCTGATGCACTTGCTTGGCTCAATACAGAATTTAAATTAAGCCCTGAGTCATTGGAAAATACGGAAATTATCCCTCAAGAACCCTATTTGCTAGAACTTTATTTACGAGGATTATCGGCATTAAGACAACACAAAACGGATCAAGCGATTAATTATTTTGAGTTATGTCTGGAAAAAGATGCGGATTTTCATTTAGCTACTTTGGAGTTAACTGAACTTCTGGACAGAAAAGGTGATGCGCAAAAAGCATTAGCCTTGTTGGATACTCTTTTATCAATTACGGCACAACCTGAATTGAAAATCGAGGCAACAAACCAAAAAGGTGGGATATTATTGCGACAAGGAAAACCCAAAGAGGCAAAACAACTGTATTTGTCTCTTTTGAATAATAAAGAATTTAGTGGTTATCAAGGATTATTTGATACACGTTATAAGCTGGCACTGGTTTATCGTTCTTTGGCACAAAAACAACAAGCTCTCGAACAATTTGATGCACTAGAAATGGCATTAATAGAATCAGATGACTACACAACTTTGGCTGATACCTACCAAGTTAAAGCTTCTTTATTACTTGATTTAGGGCAAACTAAAGAAGCGTTAAACTATGCACATAAAGCAATGGAATTATTTGTTCGCCAAGGGAACTTAATAGGGCAGGCTAAAACACATTCTGTATTGGCACGAATTGCAAAAGAAGAAGCGCATTATCAGGCTGCAATGGTTCACTTAAAGCAGTCTCTTAATATAACAAAAGCGCTGAAATCTAAGTTTGGAACTGGCGCAACTCTAAATGAAATCATTTCTGTGCTTATTCTACAAGGGAAAATTAACCAAGCATGGACATTGAACCAAGAATTAGAGAAGATTGCTATTGAAATAGATTTTAACGCTATGTTGTTGGCATCAAAGAAATACACCATTATTCTTGCACAATACAGAAAGCATTGGCAAGAAGCTGGTCTCTACTTGAAAGAGCATTTGGAAATTGCACAAGCCGGAGATAATAAACTGGCAATAGTAGAAAATAACTTTTTGTCTTTATCCTTGATGTTGGAGCAAGAAAAATATGATAATATTGAGAAAAAAATTGAGCAGTTAGAAAATTATATCAACGAATCAAACGAGCAGGGATTGCGAGTTAGATTGAATCTCATTAAGGCGAGGTATTTGTTCCAAACTCAGCACCAACAAGAGGCTATTGCCTTATTATCCTCATCCAAAATAGTAGCAAAAGCCAAGCTTTATAAGCAATCAATTATTGATATTAACAATTTGTTAGCCAAGATATACCTAAAACAGAATAAAGCTCAACAAGTACTCAAGGTGTTGCAAGAATCACAAGGGTATAAGCCTGTAGCCATGCCATTTTTATTGTTACAATCAAAAGCTAACCTGCAATTGAATAATGTTACAAAAGCCATTAAGCAGGCCAATAGATGCAAGCTCAATGCCCATGATCTTTGGACAAGTGCCAATGAGCTTTATTTAACGGAATTGCTCAAAATTAAAAAATCTGAAGAATAGACAATCATAGTAAATTCAACTAGAATGACATTTTTAAGAAATTTGGAATAGTCCATGTGCGGAATTGTCGCAGCAACAGCCAATAGAGATGTCACTGACATTATTATTAATGGTTTGAAAACCTTAGAATACCGTGGATA
>JALWML010000186.1 GCA_027083915.1 Lysobacterales bacterium
TGAGCCATTGTATCCTTGAATCCAGTGAATGCCTTTGTCGAAATCGGCATTGAAATCTTTTAGCACGACTAGTTCGTCATAAGCGATGGTGAGGTTTTTTATAGTTATTTTTTTCATGAGAGGTTGAAAATGGTTATGGCAGTGATAATTAATAACACCACAAAAGAGATAAAGGTTTGGTTATTCGTCACTTTAATGCGTAAGGGAAAACACACGAGTAATAATAAAGTGTTGAATGCAAATAAGCTCACTAACGATTTAATAGCAAAAAATTGACTAAGCCAAATAAAATATACGGCATGAAAGATGGTAGTGCCTAACACCACTATAAAAACATCACGTTTAAACCAAAAAAGTTTTTTAATGGGCAAGCAGGCATATAAATGGTTCATGATTTTTCGTTCATCAGAAAAAACGGTATAAAAACCACTCAAATAATAAGCTAGTAGCGCTTCTAATACATAAGCATAAGGTAATAATTGATTGTTGCTAACATATATAAAATGCTCAGCTAACAGCAACAATAAAATGGCAAACCCTGTGATTATCCCGAATCGAAACAAAGTGCTGGTTAAGGTCGCCTTGAAAAGCATTTGGTAATAGAGGTTTTGGGTTAATGTTTTGGGTAGAAATCGCTTGCTTGTTTCATTGGTTTTTACAATGATGTCATTGTGTCTAATAAGAAGATTGATTACGGTAAAATATAACATCAATGTTAAAGCAATTAACCTAAGCCACGCTAAAGGCACATTCAATGGCAGGGTGAAAATCAATGCAATAATGGCAAGAGTAATAATGACATTTCTTGAAGGATTAAAAACGGCACTAAATTGAGTGATAAAAAGTAACACTAATAAAAATAGATAATTGAAAACAGTCAATAAGGATAGATTAGGTAATTGAATTAAGAAATAGGCACTGGCAACAATAATTGCCCATAAAAAATGGTTGCCTCGCATCAGTAAATTTAGGTCATCCCAGTTTTTCTGTTTACTATTTAGTGGCAAACAGCGCATGTACTGCATAAAAGCACCACCGTTGATTGCCTGTTTTTGTGCCCGTGACCACACAGTAAAGACAAGCATCAAAACGATAAGCCACATGATTTTATGGGAAAAATCTGTATTAAGTGAAGCCAATGATAAAAAAGGATGGCTGAGAGCAGACATTAACATTTTAAAGTTATCACCCACAGCAACACCTGGCAAAAAGAGAATGACAACCATTAATCCCGCACTGTTGCGGGCAATAAATTCTTTGGTTTTAAGCTTAAACCATTTTTGCCGTAATTTTAGTGTATGTGAATTAGCCATGAGTTAAATGACCACGGAATTTTAAATAGGTTTAAACAAATGTATAAAACGTTACTTTTTACCTAGGCTGGCGAACATAGAACCACTAACAATTAAGATAACGCCAATAAAGCCAATAAAACTGATGTGCTCAAAAGACACTAAATCAGGAAACCATCCTGCCATCAGATTAATAAAGAATAAGGAAAAAACAGGCACAATAGCAATAACCATTCCAACACGACTGGCTTGCCAATAAGTTAATGCCAATGAAAATGCGCCATACGCCCCAACTGTATTAAAACAAGCATAAGCAACAGCAATCCATTGTTGTTGATTGAGCCCTGTTAGGTTTTGAGGTTCTGCAAATGGAAACAGCAACAAACTTGCTAATAAATAAATGACCGCTAAAATAGCTTGTGAAGATAAAACAGCATGGAGTTTTTTTTGAATCAAGGCATAAATTGCCCAGGTCACCGCAGCAAAAACCATTAAAGCAACACCCGTTTTATATTCGATAATCGATACGGTGTCTAATTGGTCTTTAAAGAATAATCCTAAGCCCACAACCAATAAAGTCGCGCCTATTTTTTGTTTGAAATAAAAAGTTTCTTTAAAAAAATAAACACCACCAATAATCATCAAAAAAGGAGCTAGTTGGATTAACACCTGGGCATTTCCTGGGGTTGTTTTTTCCAACCCTAAAAGGTAGCCAACATAATTGCCAATCAACATAAGACCTGCCAAAATTAGCCACAGCCAATCTTTAAATTTAAGCCGTAAAAATCCACGCCAAGAGCCAGTATATGCAATAATAAAAAAGGTAAACACAGTTGCGGTGCAAAACCGAAACCACGTTAAAGTCCATGCGTCCACCGCGCTGAGACTAATCTTAAGCGCAACAGGTAGGGTTGACCAAAAAGCCACTACGAGCAAGGATAATAAAAGTCCAATTTTCCAGTTTTGTTGTGTTTGCATTGTTGATGTTTAAACCAAAAGGGGTAATCTAAGGCAAAACTATTAATTTTGCAAAGTAAACATGTTTGAATGGTGATATTAGATGTTTCTATATCGAGAATTGGGTATTCAGTTAACATTCATGTTTTTTAGGTTAAACTGCTTTACAGTTAGAATTCCCTTGGGAGAACATGATGAAAAAATTATTAGCAATTGCCGTGGTTGTATTATTTTTACAAGCCTGCGCAACCACTTCAAATTATGGATACGATGATGTCTATTATGAAGACGACTATTATGCCTATGATGATGGGTATTATGACAACGACTATTATTATGAAAATGATTATTATGCCAATAATTATTATCCTGATCGTTGGGGCGTAAATTATAGTAACGTTTATTACTCACCCTATCGTTACCCACGTGTCGGATTTTATAATCATTACACTTATTACCCAACAAGTTATTGGGGCAGTTATTCACCTTGGGGATACGGCAATTACAATAATGGTTGGAATTATGGCTTCACGCTTTCATTTGGTAACTCTTGGGGCTGGGGCAATAATTATAATAATTACTACACAAATTATTACTATAATCCTTATTATACCAGTTATTGGAATAACTATTGGAATAACTACCGCACCAATCGACACATAACAGCACGCAGTGAAGTGGCTCGTTTAGCTGCAAGAAATCGCAGTAATGGTCATTATTCAAACTATAATAGCTATGGTCGTAATAACTATAATAGCCGCTATAATCATGCAAACCAAAACATTAACCGAACTTATCGTAGCAACCCAAGAGGGCGCACTACTAGCGGATATTCGAGCAGAAGACAACCGGCAACAAATACACCCTTTAGTACAGGATCAAGCCGTACGGGATCAAGTCGTACAGGATCAAGCCGAACAAGATCTAGTAGAAATGGAGCATACCGCAATGCAAATCAGAATGTTGACAATAGAAATCGTACAACACGATATGACAGAGCGCGTTCTGAGATAGAATCTCGCAATAACCGTAATCGCCATAGAAACAGTGAAAATGGAATTATTTCATCTGGCATTAATACCAGAAGACCATCGATGACTAATCGTAATAGTTACTCAAAAGGAAATGCTCAATCGGTAACACCTTACACTCGTGAAAGACGACAAGGTAGCACATATAATAATAGGCAACAGCCACAAGCTATTAATCGTAGTCAGGCAAACCGCTCTTCTCGAGCTCGTTCTCGCTCTGGTTCACAAGTCAATGCTTATGATACGAGTCATGCGCAGAGTAATAATCGACCTGTGGTGCGTCCAAGTTACAACCAAAACCGTAATCAAAATCGTAACCAAAATTATAACCAAAGTCCAAGAGGCAGCAATTACTCACGTCCAAATCAAGGTGCAAGACCTGCCAATTCTACTCCTGTAAGAACGAGGCAAAACAGCAATAATGGAAATGTTAATACACCTCAAAGTGCATCAAGACAGTCCTCACGCCCAACACCTTCGCGTCGCTCTTCAAGTTCTTCTAATGATTCACGTTCATCCCGTTCTTCAAGCAGTTCGAGAAGTTCATCTCGCGCATCAAGTCGCAGCTCCTCAGCACGATCTGAGTTAAGAAGTCGAAGATAGTTATATTTGTAAGTCAATTGAAAGGGCAAATGAATGTTTGCCCTTTTTTTTGGGTATAATATAGACCCTTGCATAACTATAATAATGAATATTACACCGCTACAAATAATCAGTTACTTAATTACATGTGCTCTTGGGTACGTGCTTTATTGGTTATTTAATCGTTCAAAGACCAAGCTTATTATTGAGAATGAACAAAATAAGCTGAAAACTCAATTAAAACTGTCACAGCAGCATCTTGAAAAGCTCAAAGAGTTGTTTCTAAAATCTCATCAGAAAAACAAAAAACTCGAACACTTTATTGAGCAACTGCAAAACACCAATAAAAAGCTCACCATTGATTTAGCCGTTGCCGAGCAACAGCAGCTTAATGGCGAAGAAAAAATTGATTTACTCATGAGCAACAAAGAAGCCTTAAGTAACCAGTTTAAAAACCTAGCTAACGAAATTTTTGAAGAAAAAGATAAAAAATTCTCAACACAAAATAAACAAAAATTAGATGCCTTGCTCAACCCTTTTTCTCAGCAGTTAAGTGACTTTAGAACCAAGGTGGATAGCATCTATCATGATGAAGGTAAACAACGAGCCTCTTTACTGGGTGAAGTCCAGCAACTCAAAGAGTTGAATCTCAGGCTTAACCAAGAAGCCATTAATTTAACCAAAGCATTAACAGGTGATAACAAAGCGCAAGGCACATGGGGCGAAATGGTACTGGAGCGAGTATTAGAGCAATCAGGCTTAAGAAAAGGACACGAATATAACACGCAAGAAGGTTATAGAGGCAATGACAATAGCCTGTATAAGCCCGATGTAATAGTCCACTTGCCACATAACAAAGAGATTGTGATTGACTCAAAAGTTTCTTTAAACGCTTATAAAAACTATTGCGAAGCCACCTCAAAAGAACAAGAAAAAACGGCAATGCAAGCACATATTGTCGCTATTAAAAATCACATTAAGACGCTGAGCGAAAAAGATTATTCCTCTCTCAAGGGGGTTAACTCATTGGACTTTGTTTTACTTTTTATTCCCATAGAAGCAGCTTTTGTGGCAGCCTATTCGCATGATGATCAATTGTTATCACAAGCATTTGATGAAAAAATTATAATTGTGACACCAACCACCATGCTTGCTACGCTAAAAACTATTGAAAATCTCTGGCGTTATGAAAAACAAAACCAGAATGCACAAGAAATTGCCGGGCGAGCGGGCATTTTGTATGATAAATTTCGCGGTTTTGTAGAAGATATTGAAAAATTAGGCAAACAACTTGATACAACTCAGTCTACTTATCATGAAGCCATTAACAAGCTATCTCAAGGTAAAGGTAATTTAATTAATCAAGCCCAGCAACTTAAAGAGCTTGGCATAAAAGTAAAAAAAGAAATCCCTAAAACCATTTTAGAACAATCAGATTTAAACCAAAATAAAGACGAATAAATAAACTGTGTTAAACTCAGTAAAAAAAGAGGTCATTTATGAAAATTAAAACAACAATTAATCACTGGCATACACTCATTGAAAAAAATCAACCCGAGTTGTTAAACCTCTTACTTGCGAAGGATGCCGTTTTTCATTCACCTGTATTGCACACACCACAAAAAGGCAAAGCCTTGACGACCATGTATCTTACTGCGGCGATGAAAGTATTTGAAAAATCAGGGTTTCATTATAAAAAAGAAATCATGCAAGATAATCATGCGGCATTAGAATTTGAAGCAGAAATTGATGGCGTTATTATTAATGGTGTGGATATTATCACCTGTAATGACAAATCGCAGATTATTGAGTTTAAAGTCATGCTCAGACCTGCACAAGGTTTGCAAAAAATGCAAGAAAAGATGCTTGAACTACTACAGAGGAAACAAAAATGAATAGACTGATTGTAATCTTAAGCTTAGTTGTTTTATCCGTTCAAGCAAAATCACCCTACGAAATCA
>JALWML010000187.1 GCA_027083915.1 Lysobacterales bacterium
CATTCCATGCATCTAATTCATCGCTAATATTAGGTGCTTTTGGCATAACTAAAGGGACAATCAATTGACGATTTAATTTTTTTATGGCATCAATATGTTTGTATTCATCGCCAGATGTTTTGATGATTAATTGTTGATCAAACTCTTTGGCCAACTTATCGGCAAGCAGTGTTTGTTGCCAGTTTTTTGTTTCAAACACTTGCGTTAAATTTTTGCTTGCATTGATGGCCGCTAAATCCACATCGGTATAATCTGCATGTCCGTCACCATACCAGCTTGCATCTAACCATGTTTGACGAATCAATGCAGATGAACCCATTAATGAAATTGGATAGAGTTGCTTTGAACTGCCTTTATCAAAAGATAAGTGCATCGCTACATTTGCTTTTAAAATAGATTGGTTGTCACTATTCTCATTTAAATTTACCAAAACAGAAGAACCTCGCATGATACCATCATGATTGGAAGTCAATACGGTAGAAAATCCCAATTGACGTAACTCTTTTGCTTGTTTCTCATCATGATGAAAGTCATTAATGCCTTGGTAAGAAGCTTTAATGGCTTCGTTAGTATTGACAGCTCCAGTTGTTGTGGAATCCATAATTTCTGCACCAAAAAAAGAAAATGGTGCTTTTTTAGCTGGTTTTGGTAAACCATAATTACTATCTAATAATATAAATCCAGGGTAGATATAGGCTCCGTGTAAATCACGAATATGAGCTTGTTGAGGAATTTGAACATTTTGACCAACAGCTAGAACCTTTCCATCCTGAATGATTAGTGTTGCATTAGTTAATTCTGTTTCGGCATCTGTGAAGATATTGGCATTAATAAAAGCAGTAACCGGATGTCTTTCATCCTTTGGGCCATTGAGCATAGCTGTTGGATTTGGGGTTGCCATGAGTTTAAAACTCAAGACAAGGCATATTATAATTTTCATAAGGAGAGTTTCCAGTTTATATTATTGTAATTTTAGTAAACGATTAAAGAGTTTTGCAGTCAAAACAGGGCTTTTATTAATCCATGAGCCTATTAACGCACGATTTAATTCCGCACCAACTAGGTGGTATATTTTTTTTTCCTGAATAAAGAGTTTTGTGCCCATATCTGGATAGTATTCAAACACCCAATGTTCGTGTCTTTTGGTTTCGGGCAGTTTTCTTAAGAACAAGTGAATCAAATTCTTTGATAATTTAAAGCTTTCAACAGAATCAAATTTTTCTTCTAGTTGATTGCTGAATAATTTTTTAATTTCTTTCTTACTCGTAAAATTTGGCAACCATGTCAATTCAAAACGCATAGGCAATAACCCTTGCTTTAATTCAACAATATTTCTCACTCCATAAGGAACAGAGAGTTGCACCTTATAAGGATAAATAAAACCTGCTTTATAAGTCCCTTCACCAATTTCCACCCATTTAGGTTTGGTTTGTCCAGACACGCCCAAACTCAAAATCAAAAGAGACAATAGTACAAGTATTCTTTTTATCATATAAGCAACTCTTTATAATTACATGTTCGAGTAATTTGGTCCACCACCACCTTCTGGTGTTACCCAATTGATATTTTGACTTGGGTCTTTGATGTCACAAGTCTTACAGTGTACACAGTTTTGTGCATTAATTCTAAACTTTTTTTCTTCTCCCTCTTCCACAATTTCATAAACTACTGCAGGGCAATATCTTTGTGCAGGTTCTGCCCATTTAGGTAAATTGATTGAAATAGGAACCGATGCATCTTTTAGCTGCAAATGACAAGGCTGGTCTTCTTCATGGTTGGTACTGGATAAAAACACTGATGACAAACGATCAAAACTAATTTTATTGTCTGGTTTTGGGTACTCTATCTGCTCACAGGATTTTGCTGGTTTCAGTGCCGCATAATCCGGTTCTTTATTGTGTAATGTTAAGGGCAACTTGCCTCGGAATATATTTTGATCTATAAAAGTAAAGGCGGAACCAAAGAATGTACCAAACTTATGCAACCCAGGCTCAAAATTACGGGTTTTTTGCAATTCAGAATAAACCCATGAGTCCTTAATATCTTGAGAATACGTGGTTTTTACGTCAGTTGCATCTTCCTTTAGCAAGTTGTCCGCAATACTTTGAGCGGAAATCATACCTGTCTTCATCGCTGTGTGAATGCCTTTTATTTTTGCAGGGTTCAGAAAACCAGCTTCACAACCTGTTAAACACGCACCGGGCAATTCTATTTCTGGCAATGAGTTAAATCCACCTTTATTCATAGCGCGCGCGCCATAAGAAATGCGTTTACCACCTTCAATAGTTGACTTAATAACGGGATGATGTTTCCACCGTTGGAATTCTTCGAAAGGACTTAAGTAAGGATTATCATAATTCAATGCAACAATAAAACCAAGAGCAACTTGACCATCCTCTAAATGGTATAAAAATCCACCACCTTCAGTGTGATTATTTAATGGCCAACCAAAAGTATGAACAACTTTTCCTGATTGTGATTTAGCATTATCAATTTGCCAAATTTCCTTAACTCCAATACCATAATGAGCTGGATCAGATTGTGCATCTAAGTCAAATTTCTCAATAAGCTGCTTACCTAAATGACCTCGACAACCTTCTGAAAATATGGTGTGCTTTGCTAATAGTTCATAACCTGGTTCAAAAGAAGCTTTTTCTTTACCTTCAGCATCTATTCCCATGTCTTGGGTAATAATGCCTTTAATATAATTGTTTTCATCGTAGATTATTTCTGAGGCAGGAAATCCTGGAAAAATATTGACACCGAGATTCTCTGCTTGCTCACCTAACCAGCGGCACAAATTGCCGAGTGAAATGATATAGTTGCCATGATTTTTCATTGGTGATGGAATTAAGATATTAGGCGTTTTTATACTCTTTTTTTGAGAACGTAGATAATAAAAATCATCACCCGTAACCGAAGTCGTAACTGGGGCACCAAGTTCTTTCCAATTTGGAAATAATTCATCTAATGCTGTTGGCTCGAAAACGGCACCAGATATAATATGTGCGCCAATTTCTGAACCCTTCTCAACCAAAGCAATCTGCCAATCTTTGCCCTGCTCTTTTGAAATTTGCGCGAGCTTTATCGCTGCGGACAAACCTGATGGGCCACCACCTACAATGACCACATCGAATTCCATAGATTCTCTTGTCATAACCGTATACTCTTTGTCATTATCTAAAACAGTTATTATACCGTTTTATTCAACATATTGAAATACTATTCAAGCATACACAATTAAGATATATGTAGTTTTCCATTTTTAGATTTTAAGCAAAAACACACCTAAAAACAAAATCATTTGCTACTTTTACCAAAGTTTGGCGGTCCTCCTTTACCTAGTTTTTCATCGAATAACCAATTGAGCATTGCATACTTAATTAATTTAGATCGATTAGGAGGTAGAGAGTTGAAAGTATGTGCCATATCAGGAATTTCCCAATACTCAAAATTTAAATCCTTATTTTTTTTCAAATTTTTTATCAACTTCTTGGCAGATGCAACTGGCACACTGTATCTATCATTGGCACCTTGCATGATAAGAAATGGAATAGTAAAATCTTGTAACAGAATTTGCTCTAACTTATCCAATCTTGTAGCCCATACTTTATAACTATTATCTCCTCCACTCCAAGTTTTAGTGTAAGTTGGATTATCACGCATTTTATTAAAAAGCTGTTTTTGATCCTTTACACAATCTTCTTTTTGTATTTTATTTCCTTTTTGACAATTAATATAATCATGGAATAAATTTGCCATTGTGATTCCGCCTCCAAACCCACCCAAAACCGACTTTTTAACCAATGGTGAGTATGCAGACAATAATACACCTATTGTCGCTCCATCAGAATAACCATATACATATACTTCTTCATTCCACCAAGCAACATGTTTTTTTAGGTACTGCAATGTTCTTAAATGATCAAAAACTCTATCATCGATGGAATAATGTTTTAAAAATTCTGGATTACATTCTTTACTCCATGCTTGACCGACTTTCAGACCTGGTTTATCCACAACAACTCTTGCCACTCTATTGCTAATATTTTTTGGTAAAGCCAGTCCTGACTTTACTTCTTGCCAATAAGAACTGTAACATCCTGAGCCATCAATCATCAAAAGAATAGGAATTTTCTTTTCAATGTTTGGTCTTGATATTAATACATTAAATTTAGAACCATCAACTCTTTCTACCCTAGAAATCTCTTCTAAATTTCCATTGTTTGCTTGACACAAAAAACACAAAAACAAACTTGCCAAAATACAATTTTCTTTCATTTCGAATACCGGTTTCTCTACACTTGTAGAGAATATAACATTTGACAATCAAAGTCAAACATTATTGTCCAAATAAAAATGGCGCTTAAAAAGCGCCATTCCTATGATAAATTTGTTGAAATGATTCTGAAATTATTTCAACAAATGCTCAACAGCTTCGCGTTCTTCACGTAATTCTTTTTCTGTCGCATCTAATCGCTCTTGAGAAAAAGCATCAATATCCAAACCTTGCACAATAGAATATTTTCCATCCTTACACGTGACAGGATAAGAAAAAATAATCCCCGCGTCGATTCCATAAGATCCATCAGCAGGAATACCCATAGAAACCCAATCACCATCATTTGTGCCCAAAGCCCAAGTTCTCATGTGATCGATTGCTGAAGATGCTGCTGATGCTGCACTTGATGCACCACGTGCTTTAATAATGGCAGCTCCTCGTTTTTGCACGGTTGGAATGAATTCATTTTCGTAATAATCTCTATCAATCAAATCAGTTGCCGCCTTACCATCAATCATAACATTTGATATATCAGGATATTGCGTTGACGAGTGGTTACCCCAGATTGTCATTTTAGTGACATCATTGGTTTGTTTGCCTGTTTTAGCTGCTAATTGACCCATTGCGCGATTATGATCTAATCGAGTCATGGCTGTAAATTGCTTATTATCAATATCAGGAGCTGACTCCATTGCAATCATGGCATTGGTATTAGCTGGATTTCCAACAACCAAAACTTTAATGTCTTTTGAAGCATTATCATTTATGGCTTTTCCTTGTACCGTAAATATTGCACCATTGGCTTCTAACAAATCGCTGCGCTCCATACCTGGTCCACGAGGACGTGCACCAACAAGTAAGGCATAATCAGCATCTTTAAATGCTACATTTGGATCATCTGAGGCAATAACACTGTGCAACAAAGGAAATGCACAATCCTCTAATTCCATAACAACACCTTGAACTGCACCCATAGCCGGTGGAATTTCAAGTAATTGTAAAATAATAGGTTGATCAGCACCAAGCATATCGCCTGCTGCAATTCTAAATAATAATTGGTATCCGATTTGACCGGCTGCGCCTGTGATGGCAACTCTTACTGGATCTTTCATAATTTACCTCGTTGTAATGGCATTTCCATGGTTAATGCCGAGTGATTAAGGCATTAATAGCCCTACTTTATTTGGTCGGGATGAGAAGATTCGAACTTCCGACCCCCACAACCCCATTGTGGTGCGCTACCAGGCTGCGCTACATCCCGAAAATCTAATCATGCCATTTTAGTTTCTATCTGAAATTGTGCAAGTTATTTTGAGGTGTTGACACGGATTAATTCACTCCTTCTGATTTTATTAATTCCGCCTTTAAATTTGGCATTTGCCAAAACCATTGCATCCATTTCGCATACGAGACACCCTTTTGCTTTTTCATCGACCAAATATCAGCATCCAGCTTATGCTTGTCCCAAAAACGTCTTTTGCAATACTTGATTTTTCCTTGAAAAAGGATTGAATTATTTTGATTATATA
>JALWML010000188.1 GCA_027083915.1 Lysobacterales bacterium
CGAACAACTTTTACATAAGGGGGAAGCTTTTTATGAAGAGACTTCATATAGGGTTGAAAATTGGCACAATGAGGGCACTTGTAACCAAAAAATTCATAAATAATAACGTGCTTGTCATCATCAGGGACATAAGCAGGATCTATTGTTTTGTAGTGCAAACCCTCTTGATAAGCAGGTTTGCTTTGAGCAAAGGCAAAACTGCAGCTTAATAGCAACAATATAAGTGTGATTCTTTTCATTCTTTGTATACCCTATTTTTCTTGTAAGATACTTTGACCACAGTTTTGCCAAATAGTTTAAAACATTAGCAAAGTAACATTATCGGCTACTACTATATTCGTGCTGTTTACTACATCATAAAGTTGGCAAACAACAATTTCCGCTCCACCAGCAGTGCTTTTACGACAAGACCCAGTTATAATTGCGTTACTATTATTAGGTGCAACGGTTGTTTGAAAGTACAAATTTTGATAAGAAAAAGGTATCTCAACTACACAGGTTCCAAAATTAACTCCATTTTGAACTGTGATTTCACTTGTATTAATGTTATTAAAGTAATTTATTCGAGTCGTTCCAGCATTTCCACATGAGAATTCAATACCTGCTTTAGCAAATCCATAGCTATCAGTGCGGCTGTGTTTGGCATCTCCTGAAACAATTAAGTCATCGTTTATTGTGGTTTCATCAGAAAGTGTTGATTTACCAGAAACTCGTAAACCATTTGATGGAGGAGGGAAAGCACTTACTAGACCACTACCAATAGCAACACCGCTGTTGCTAGCTACTTGCAAAGCGGAATTGCCATTAATACTTACAGAGACAGGTTGTGTGCCTGTTGGAGAAGATACCATTAATGCAACTCCAGAAACAGGGTCAGCACCACCCAATATAACACCACCTTCAACATCCAACCCATTTTCTGGAGCAACTGTAGAACCTCCACCAATATTTGTGCCGCCATTTGCTTGTACCACAAACTTGCTAGCACCGTTAACTCTGGCTCTTATTGGATCTTGTCCAGCGCCTGCAGACAGGGTTAACTTTGCAGATGAAGTGGTGTTACCAATAACGGTATCTCCTGATACGTGCAAACCATCAACAGGGATTTCCCCATCACTATAATTTGCACCAACTCCCGCACCACCATTTTTACTGACCCTAAAACGCGTACCAACTCCCCCAACTAAGATGCGCAATGGCGACTTATCAACTTCTGATAATATTTGCAAAGTATCACCAGCAGAGGCGACCAAATCTCCAATAACAACATCGCCAATATACTGAGCACCTCCAAAACCAGGAGTCCATGGAGAAGTACCTGTGCCGATATTTGCCGCAGCCCAATTTGTGCCATCAAATTGAAGTATTTGCCCCGTTGTTGCGCCGTTGGCTGCTAAAAATTCAGCCTGAGTGGCATAGGGTGTTGCATTTATGCGCTGTCTAGGAGATATGAAAGTAAAACTACCCGTAGAAGAGCCTTCTCTAACACTTATTCTTATATACACATCATCACCGTCAAAAGGCACATCGCCAAAGTCTAGCTCAACCGAAAAGAGTCCATTAACCACATCCACATCATCAAGAATCAAATCACCGCCTAGCTGACCCGTGCCCGATACATTATCCCAAAGAGAGAAGTGAAGGTCATATAGACCATTAGCTGCATTATTGCTGACTTGCAATTGACCTTGATAACTAAAGCGTGAACCAACTGGTGCAGCAAATACTGAACTCACAAACATGGTGGTTAGTATTAATATTAATTTTAATTTATTCATTTTAAACTCCTGTTATTTATTTGTATAAAACAGGGCTAAACAATCGATTTAGCCCTATATTCAATACATTTACATGTGATTATAAATCTTGAAATAATGCACCAGCAACCCAATCATATTGACCGACTGCAATACGATTATCTCCCCCGCTGAGTACAGAATTAGCACCTAAAGTTTCGTTGGAAAACCCGCCAACAATTACAGAGAAATCACCCAAAGATTGATTGAATGCACCTCCTACAATGACAGAACTAGAACCAAGGCTTGCAATATTTCCTGCGTTATTACCATTACCCCCAACAATTACTGAAAAATTTGCAATAGCCTCATTACCATCATTTAGTGACAAGTGTCCACCACCAACTACCACAGAATTATCGCCACTGGCTATATTGCTGCTTCCGCCAGTTACACTTGCTTGGTCTCCATTTGCTTGATTAAGCCGGCCTCCAGAAACACTAGACTGTCCACCACTGGCTTCATTAAATTGCCCACCACTAACACTTGATGCATAACCACTGGCAATATTGTCTCTTCCACCACTTATACTCGAATAACTTTCATTCGCTTGGTTATCTCGGCCACCACCGACTACTCCGCGAGAACCATTAGCATGGTTTTGCAAACCACCAACAACTACAGCTGCACCGCCTTTGGTATCGTTTTTATGCCCTGCCACAATGACAGAATGTATGCCAATATTAGAATCAAGCCCATCACCTGTTGTATTTCGGTATCCGCCAACGACAACTGAATATTTCGCATAAGCCTCATTACCATCAACACTACCTGCAGAATTGCCACCGCCGACAACAACTGAATTATCACCGCTTGCTTTGTTAGCAAATCCACCTGTAACACTAGAATTTAAACCTGATGCGGTATTGCCTTCACCGCCACTTACGTTTGCAGCATTTGCCGTCGCCTTATTAAAACTACCTCCGCTTACACTAGCATAAGCGTCTGTAATTGTATTTTTCCACCCCGCAAGAAAACCACCATAACTGTTAAAACTTTGATTTGTGCCAACAACTATATTGTGGGATCCCGTATGTACCTCAGCATTAGAAACTTCATTATAACCAACAATTAAATTACCTAATCCATTCACTGCGCCAGCAGTTGCACCTGAACCACTTAAAATATTCAAGTTAGCACCTGTTATATTCATCTCGGTACCAGCGACATCTATATACTGAGTTTTATCTTGTAAGGCAGCAATTTGATTACTCATTGTGGTGATTTGTGTTTGTAATGCGCTTATATCTGACATCAAAGCATACTCATTTGCACTAAAGCCACCTAAACGAACAGCATCAATGGCATAAACTGCCGAGGTTACTCTTTGTCGAGGTGACTGGATTTCTCCATCAACCACTAGCTCTAAATATATCTGTGGCCACGCTAAAAAAATATTGTCTATATTTGTTTGATTACCAAGTTCCAATGTAAACAAGCCATTGGCAATCGGGGTGGTGTTAAAAACTTCAGAAACAATATGATTGTTTCCAGTTCCCTCTACAAAATATTTAACTATAATATTACGAGAGCCATTAACCAAAACACCGCCTGATTTGAGTTCTCCTTGGTAAGTAAGACGTGATTGCGCATTAAGTTGAAATGCTATTGTTAAGCATAAAATTATTAATAGTATTTTTTTCATTTTGTTCTCCTTGATTCATTCAAAACCATTTGTAAATATAGTGTCTTCGGTGTTTGTTGCACCAGCTAAAAAACCACCGTTGAACTCATAAATACCACCAGTTGTATTATGTCCGGCATCAATTTGCCCAATTGAGGTCACAAGTGTATAAATACCACCAGATATTTGCCCCCCTCCTGATGAAATGGTGTGTTTAGTTATTTCATAAGTTGTTGTGCCTTTAGTATCCTCCGTAGTTTTGGCAACTGTTAATGCTGCAAACACCATAAATGTGGTTAAAAGCGTTAATTTTAATTTCATTGTGTTTTCCCCATTTTGAAATATTTTTTATTTAAAAGGCTGATAAGCAAAATTGTAAATAGCAAACTCATCAAACCAATAAAGCTTAAAGTCGGAACAGCTTGTGGAGTGCCAACAACGGCTGAATTACTGATAGAAACTGTATCAATAGCCAATGTTCCAGCATTAAGGTTTGGAGCGCTTGTGTCTACGAAATATAAAAAAGCCACTCGCCCACTGCCGTTAACATTAACACTAAATTGTGTCCAGTCTTGCGGATACACTCCAGGTAGTTGATTGACATTTAGTGTTAATAAAGTGCCAAAGTCGCCAAAGTCTAGGCTGCCATTGGGACTATTTGAGCCTGTTTTTTTTGGTGCATTAGAGCACGCTCCTGTATTTATACTGCCTGTCGGGCTATACATTACTCTCATTTGGGTGACTTCATTTGCCAACCCTTGAGCGCGTGTATAAAAGCTTAATTGATCAATAAAACCAATAGCAGGCATAATTAGCCAGTTACAAACTAAATCCACCCCTGTACTTGTGTCATTGACAATATATGAGTTGGCAGCTCCAGATTGAGCCGAAAAAGCAGCCGCATCTCCTTGTGCCCATGTAGTCGCAGTTGGCATGTTTGACTGGTTATCAAATACCCAACCATTGCTTTGTAAAGTGCTAACATTATCAAAAGACTCAATTATTTGTTGTGCCTTTAGGTTGCAAACAGTCAGTAGTCCACCAATTAAAAGCATGTTTTTTAAAATATTCATTAATTTCCCATCATCTCATTTTTAATGAGTCTCATTGTAAGAATAAGGCGTTGACTTTTCAGGACAAGTGCAAGACAATTACAAGACATTATTGAGACAAGTGACTGATTTCATGGAGAATAGAATAAAAGCAATAAATCCTCTGCAAAAAAGTTATACCTTTCTTGATTATGAGGTCCTCCCTGAATTGCGTGAAATTCACAGGGTAAAAACCCCAATTAAAATGGGTAAGAAGAGTTTTGATATCTTACTTGTATTGATCCAAAGCCAAGGACGTGTTGTCACCAAAGATCAACTCATTGAAAAAGTTTGGCCCAATCAAGTGGTTACCGACGCTGCATTAAACAAGCAGATTGCACGATTACGCAATGATTTAGTTGGTAGTGAAACAGCACAGCCAATTATTGAAACAATCAGAGGTGTTGGTATAAGGTTGATACCACCCGTTAATCAATTTGAAACAGAAAACACCAACACTCGCAATACCCCCAGTAAAAAATGGTGGTGGTTTGCTCTTGCAGTAATAATTGCACTATTCTCTATTACCCAATTCAAAAAAGAGAGTGCTACCAGCCAAACTGTATCGCCAGCTTTAAGTCTACAAGACACAATGGTTGAAATTCGTAGTGCCATGTCGATAAATAAAAAAGCATTTATCAGCCAAGTCAAACGCCGAAATGAATTGGGTGACATGTTAAATAAACGCTTTGATATTGACGAAGATCTTTCTTGGGAGCGTCGCTTTTTCAAGTACCATGACAAAATGAATGAAGGCGAGCTTTTTGTCTTTTCGCAAATAAGAGCCTACACAGAAGGTCCTTTATTAAGCAGTAACCAAAAGATATTGGATTTAATTAATGCAAAAAAAGAAATAATTGATGAAATACCTTCAGCGGATAAATTACGTAACCACTTAATTATTTGGCTGAACAAATACCACAAAGTCTTCAAAAACAACCCAAAAATGGGCTTGCTTTATGTGGGTGTAGAAGATGGAGCGCCATATCCTTCTGAAGTTGATGAGCAGGTTATTAATTGGCTTGAGAAAAAAAATGCCAATGATAACCAAGCCTCTACTATAAATGCCACAGAACAACCTGCATCTGTAAATGTCGCGATAGTTGGGGCACAAAATGCTAGTGATTGGCTTAACATAGGTGGTCTTGAGTACTTAACCAACCAACTAAGAGCACATAAAGAAATTCAAACAATTACGCCAAGAGCGGAGTGGTCACAAAAGAGTGATTCAAAACACATTTCAATTGCACTATCTCAAAAGCAAGG
>JALWML010000189.1 GCA_027083915.1 Lysobacterales bacterium
TAGTCAACAGATTAAATTATTTTTAAATTCTCACCCTGAATTTAGTGAAATCAAGTTAAAATATCCCTTTGCAAAAAATTGTGAGTTTGGCATACAAATCTTAACAGGCTCACAAGATATGGATGGTTTTTATTACTGTTACCTTGAAAAAAATGAAATCTAAGTTATGGCTGCTGCTGTTTTTATACAGCGGTTTTGTGGTGGCTGAAAATCATGTTATATTTTTAGATATTACCAACACTAAAAATAGTATCAAGGTGAAACCACAATTAGACTTTCACACCTCACCACAAATCAAAGAAGCTATCGACAATGGCATTCGCATTAATATCATTGCAAAAACAGACCTTTTTGAGCCACAAAGCTTGTGGTTTGATAAAAGTATTAAACAAGAAAAAGTCACCTTTGAAGTTTCTTACTTTTCTCTTGGCAAGCATTACAAAATAAAAAACTTAAAAACAGATGAACAAATAGGTGTTAATGATTACCCTCAATTATGGAAAGAAATTGAAAACTTAATGGTTTTTGAGTTTCCCAATTCACTTGTTACTTCGAATAGTTGGATAAAACTGCGCATAATGCTCGATAAAGGTGCGCTTCCTATTGCCATGCAGTTACCTGTGTTGTTTGACTCCAATTGGGATATTAATACACCGTGGCATAAACAAAAAGTGATGCAACAGTGAAAAAAGGTCTGGTTAAAAATACTTTTATAATTGTTGTAGTTTCAGCATTGCTTTTTGCATTGTTTTCATTGGGTGAAACCATCAAAGGTTCACAACAGTTTAATCGAGTTTATTTATGGTTATTTGGCGCCTCTATTTTAGCGGTTTTAATTTTAGCTATAATCATCATACAACGCTTAGTGTGGCTGTTTTTAAAAAATAAAAAAAAGGAAGCGGGTATTCGTTTAACGACTCGAATGGTGACGACTTTTGCCTCACTTTCTTTGCCCCCTGTTCTGATAATTTATCTATTTTCAACACAAATTTTGAACAACTATATAGACAGTTGGTTTGATACAAAAATAGACAAAGCTTTAAATGATTCCTTAGAACTTGGTGAAATATTTTTAAACACACAAAGCAAGCAAGCTTTAGATCAGACAAAAAAAATAGCATCTCAACTGGCAGATTTAGACAATCCACGACAAGCTATTTATTTAGAAAAATTTCTAGATGAGTCAAATGCCACCAGCCTTACTTTGATTTCTGCGAGTGAGAAAATATTAGAAACAGCCAGTATCGACATTCTTGATTTAACCACCGATTTACCACCACAAAGTGCCTTTCGAGATGTTCGAAACGGCTTAAATTTTACTCGCATTGAAACTAAAGAAGGCTCTCAGTTGCAAATAAGGGTTTTAGTAAAAATAGAAAACCTACTGCGTGTTTCATCTAACTATAGGTATTTGCAAGGTGTTTTTGATATTCCAAAAAAATACAGTGAGCTTGCTTATAATATTGAAGAAGCAGCGATTGGCTACAACCAACAAAAATACCAAAGAGAACAATTAAAAAATTCTTACAATATTATTCTAGCCTTAGTGTTATTAATCATCATGTTGTTGGCATTGTTGTGGGCTTTTTCAGCTGCCAAAAACTTAGTTGCCCCTGTTCGACAACTTTATAAAGCAACCGAACGAATAGCAGAGGGCGATTACAGCAAAACCATTCCAGTAACTTCCAATGATGAAATTGGGTTTTTGGTGAAATCATTTAACTCCATGTCATCGCAATTAGCATCATCTAGCGCCTTGGCACATCGCGCACAAACAGATGCATTAAACCAACAATTATACCTACAAAATGTTTTGTCTCATTTGTCCAGTGGTGTACTAAGTGTCAATAAAGAACAGCGCATTTTGATGGCAAATTCTGCGGCCTTAAAAATATTAAACCTTAAATCAATAGATATTGTTAACCAAAACATTCACCAACTAACGGTTAAAAATGAAGGCTTGGAGCCTTTGGTTGAATTAATTATTACCCGCTTGAATGACCATAATGAAGAGTGGCAACAAGAAATATTAATCACCCAAAAAGATGAAAGAAAAGTATTGGTTGTTAGGGGCAGTCATATTCCTGAACAAGAACAAGATGAAGGCGGCATTGTTGTTGTCTTTGATGATCAGACCATTATCAATCAAGCACAACGTGATGCCGCATGGTCAGAAGTGGCTCGACGTTTAGCCCATGAGGTAAAAAATCCACTAACACCTATTCAATTATCTGCCGAACGATTACGTCTAAGGTTTTTGAAAAAGTTGCCAGAGGAAGACAAAGATGTTTTAGATCGCGCCACACAAACGATTGTCTCTCAAGTGGATAACTTAAAAACCTTAGTTAATGCTTTTTCTGATTATGCCAAAGCCCCTGAATTAAAACGTGAGCCCCGTGGACTTAATCGTTTGATAAAAGAAGCAGTGGATTTGTATTATATTTCGCATGCAGGGATAAATTTTGATTTAGTCTTACATAATCCAGAACCCACCATGTTTATTGATAAAGTGCGTTTTTCGCAATTATTGACAAACTTAATAAAAAATTCATCCGAAAGTGCCGAAGATCAAGAATTGACCATTAAAATAGAAACAAGCATTAGTGAAAAATTAGATAATACGTTGGTGTTGCGATTTAGTGATAATGGCAATGGATTTAAGGAAAGAATTTTAGAACACTTATTTGAACCCTATGAAACAACCAAAGCAACAGGTTCTGGTCTAGGTTTAGCTATTGTCAAAAAGATTGTCGAAGAACACGGTGGCAATATTAGAGCCTATAACGATGAAATTGGTGCAGTGATAGAAATTAATTTACCAATTTATAAAAAGTAAGAAACACAAAGTTTAAATAATAGTGTTTCAGCTTTATTCCATAAAATCAAAACTATGATTACAAAAAAACACATTGAAGAATATATTAGGTTAAAAAACAACAAACAAGGAATTGGTGGACACTCTTCCCCACCAAAAATATTTGCTGATAATTCTGACTATAACAAAATAGATGAACTTTTTAGTCATATGATTTTAGAGAATAATGCAAAAGTTTCTAAGGAAATTGCAAATAAAACTAAGGGGATTATTGCTACAATATTTGATTCAAAAGAAACTTTTGACTATTTTAAGAATTACGTTGATTGGTATAAACCTGAAGGTAAATACATAATAAACAAACCTTGGTGGAAGTTTTGGTGATTGTTTACTGACTAGTAAAAGCAAGAATGTAAGGTGGGTTTACCCACCATCAGTGTGTCAGTGGGTTCGATAATTAAACAGTATTAAATTTGGTGGGCAAGCCCACCTTACAGATTATTTCACTCTTCCGTTAAGTGCTAAAAGTCGGGCTACTACTACTTCACCAATGTTTTGGAATTCTTTATCTGTAAGCATCATGCTCTCAATTGTCTCATTATCTAATTCAGGTGTGAATGTATAAAAATAATCATGTTGCCAATTTATAGGGAGTTCCAGCTTGTTTGATTTGACATCATCCATAAATATTCGAGAGGAGCCATTACCCATATCTCTTAGGCAGGCAACTAGGCCCAACTTGCTTCTTATTTTATCATCATATTTCATATTTAAATTTTGGTATATAACTATATTTAAAGTGAACAATATACAGATAAGTCATTTTTCTTTAAACCCATCTTTTGTTAGGTGGTTAATTTTATCATGTTTTCCATTAGTTTTTCTGGCACTTAGTACAATAAAAAGTACTGCGTTGACCAATAATCACTTTTTTTATTGGAGTATGGCATAAAACACACGGCTCTTTTTCCCTGCCATAGACTTTGAGCTCTTGCGCAAAATAACCAGGTTTTCCTTCAGCATTGACAAAATCAGATAAAGTTGTTCCGCCGGCTGCGATGGCATTGGATAAAACACATTTAATGGTTTGAGCAAGTTTGTGATAACGTTTAAGTGATATTTTGCCAGCTGATTTTGTTGGGTTTATATTAGCCATAAATAAAGCTTCACTGGCATAAATATTGCCAACGCCGACGACAACTTTACCATCCATAATAAAATTTTTAACCGCTTGTGTTTTATTATTGGATTTAGTTTTTAGCAAAGCGCCATTAAATTCATTAGATAAAGGTTCAGGACCGAGGTTTTTAATGAGCTTATGGTTTAAATAATCTTCTGAATCAAGAATACAGCCAAAGCGCCTAGGGTCATTAAATCTTAATGTGGTTTCATCATCCATTACCATTTCAAAGTGATCGTGTTTAGCACGTGAAGACTTATCGGTGTTTATAACTAAAGAACCAGACATACCCAAATGCATTATCAATGTTGCACCACTATCCAGATGAACTAAGATATATTTTGCACGTCTTGTGACAGATATAACTTTTTGGTTTAGGTATTTATCAACCAAATCAGTAGGTATTTTCCAACGTAATGAATCATTATAGACAGTGATTTTTTTAATGGCTTTGTTTTCTAACCAAGGTTTAATACCATTTACTGTGGTTTCAACCTCGGGTAATTCAGGCATCCTGACCTTCTAACCATTCAACAATGAGATTGTGGGCAACTGTATAACGCGGCGCAATAGTTACATACCCTTCTTTGAGCATTTCATTGAGTTGTTTGCGAGTAAACCATTGAACATCTTCCATTTCATCATTTGTTTTGATGTCTTCGTTTTCCGCCTCAGCAGTAAATGCCAGCATTAATGCAGCAGGAAAAGGCCACGGTTGTGAACCGTAATAATCGACATTATGAACGCGTATATTGGATTCTTCTTCTACTTCTCGCTTGACCGCTTCTTCAATTGTTTCACCAGGCTCAACAAAACCTGCCAATGTGGAATAAGCATAACTCGGCCACTCAGGTTTTCTGCCCAATAGACATTTGTTTTTATGTGTTACTAAAACAATGATGGCGGGTTCAATATGTGGAAACTGTTCGTGGTTGTTTTCACACAATAGTCGGTGTCCTGCCCAGTCTAAGGTGTTTTTAGTGCCACACTTGGGGCAAAATAAGCGGTTTCTTTGCCATAAATCTAAACCGCGAGAATAAAGCGCAATATGAGCCAAGTCATCATTGAGCTTTAGTGCATAGCGGCGAATTGAGGAGAATTGTTTGCCAGATTCCTTTTCTAGTTTAAGGGCTTGTTCTTCATTTAATGGGCATGAATACCACATTTGATCGCCAACTAATCCTAAAAAACACATGGCTTCACACTCAAAGGGTTGCGACCGACGATAAATACTGCCATGACGATTCATATAGATATGATTTCCATTGTAGACTGGGATATATTTGCAATCATGGGAGGCTTGCATTTCTTTGAGTTCAGCTGCACGCTCTCTTAAATGTGATGCTCTATCAAGCTTATGTGCCCCAAAATAAATATTTTTTTCGTTTTTACTCATTGCACAACCTTAAATAGAAAAAGAACTACCACAACCACAAGTTGTTTTCGCATTGGGGTTTTCAACAACAAAACGAGAACCTTGTAAGTCTTCTTTATAATCAACCACTGAATTAACTAAATAAGGAAAACTCATGGGGTCAACCATCATGCAAACACCGTCATTATCAATAATAAAATCACCCTCTTCACTTTCATCCTCAAAGGCAAAGCCGTATTGAAAGCCAGAACAACCACCACCAATAATGTAAACTCGAAGTTTTAAATCGGGGTTTTGTTCCTCTAGCACCAACTCTCTAATTTTGCTGGCAGCAGAATCGGATAAAATAATATCATGAGACATAATTACTTAGCTTTTTTATCTTCAATATTGGCA
>JALWML010000190.1 GCA_027083915.1 Lysobacterales bacterium
ACTATTGCTTTTTGTTATTATTTTTCTTGATGCCTTTAATAATGGAGTATGTAAAAAAACAAGAATGCGAAAAAAAGAAATATGCAAAATTTCACAAAAAAACTCAAAATTTTTCTAAAATTTCATTTAAATCTAAAGGTAAATAGTCATTTGCATCTAAGCATGCATTAAGACATCTTTTATCTTTTACTATGTGAGAGTGGGTGTGTCCGTGAATATTTAAATCACAATTACAAAGGTTAAAAAGCTCTTCTAAAAATTTTATAGTATTTGGAAATCTATTGTCATCAGGATTATCGTTTACAATAGGATAGTGAGAAAAAAGGATTCTTTTGCCATTTATTTCTTTAATTAAACAAGCAGCTCTTTTAACGCTTGAAGATTTATACTTTGCTTTTATTTTTTCAAATTCTTCTTTGTTAAATTCTACTTCTATTTGAATATCTTCAATTATCTTCCAGCCAATTGACTTATAATATTCTATTCTTGTTTTGTTTTCGTGATTACCTTTAATAAGGGTATATTTTCCATTTAACCTATTTGCATAAATATATCCTTCTTTTAAAGCTACATCTCCAAGATGTAATACTTCATCATTTTTTGAGATATATTTATTAAGTCTGTTTACTAAAAACTCATTAACATCTTCATATCCTGCTTCTTGTGCTTTTTGAATTCTTTTCGGTTCATATAGCAAAATATTTTCATGACCAAAATGAGTATCTGAAATTATTTTCATAACATCCATTTTTAAGCCGATGGTTGCAACCAGTATATAAATGAATACTGATCCAACCGCCGAAGCACCGCCACCTTCCAAATTTCGTGCTTTAGTAAATGATAGAATCACACCAATAGTCGTGGCAATGACAATCAACCAGAAAAATGGACTTCCAAGCGAATAATATTCATGCAGTATTGGATAATTTTCTTTGATAAGGGGTGAAATCCAATTAGCAAAAGCGTGTCCAACAGCCGTTGCAGAGAAAGCAACGGCAACGATTAACATTAAATCGTTGAGGTTAAATTTACGGGCATTTTCGGTTTGAAAGGTTTCCATTTTGAGTTTTATACGTTCGATAGCTGATACATCAGCCCCTGTTTTGGCATCAATACTTTTGGCGCGTTTACTCATAAATAGCAAGGTTCCCATCCAAATATTTGCCCAAATAACATCTACGGCTATCATTTTTGAAAAGGCCGCATCGGAGACTTGGTAAATTTCTTTCATCGCAGCTTGATTAGCTCCACCACCAATCCACGAACCAGCTAATGTCGTCATACCTCGCCAAATATCATCAGCTGCCGTACCTGCAAAGCTTTCAGGAAAGACTGCGCGAACCACCATAAAGGCTACTGGCCCACCAATCATAATGCCAGCTGTCCCCGTTAAGAACATAATAACGGCTTTTGGTCCAAGTCTGAAAATCCCTTTTAAATCCACACTGATTGTTAACAAGACAAGCGATGCTGGCAATAAATAACGCGACGAAACATAATACAAACTCTTAGCATCAACATCTTCGATTAAGCCAAAGGTATTAAGAAGTGAAGGCAGAAAATAACACAGCAATAAAGCAGGTACAACACCATAAAATTTTGTCCAGAATTTGGTTTTGAGTTGTCCTGTGTAAAAAACCAAGCCTAAAATTGCAGCAAGAACGCCAAAAAGTACGGCATCAGATTGAATTAATGGTATAGTTTGTTCATTCATATTGTTTATATCTCTATTATCATGTCTATTCGAAAATTTAAAAATACCACACCAATAATAGCATTATCTGCCTATATCGATCCACAAGCTTGTGTGATTGGCGACGTGAAAATTGGGGAAAATTCTTCTATCTGGCCAATGGCTGTTGTGCGCGGTGATGTTAATTTCATCTCTATTGGCAACAATACCAATATTCAGGATAATAGTATACTACATGTTACCCATAAAGGTGAATACGGTGATGGTGCTGGATTGATAATTGGTGATAATGTCACTGTTGGTCATGGTGCCATTTTGCATGCATGCACTATTGGTAACAGTTGTTTAATAGGCATGGGTGCGATTATCATGGATGGTTGTATAATCGAAGACTACGCCATGATAGGCGCAGGAGCTATGTTGCCACCAAATAAGCATGTAAAATCAGGTGAATTATGGTTGGGAAACCCCGCCAAAAAAGTGCGGGATTTAACCCGAGAACAAAAACAGCAAATGGATTATTCGGCACAGCACTATGTTAAACTTAAAAATAATTACTAATGGAGACCTTTGCATAACTAGTGTGACGTGTTAAAAAGTTGTAAAATCTGCCACTTATCGTTACAAAACTTGCTAATAGCGCGCTATTAGACTGTATTTCGTACCTCAATTGACAAATTTTCCATTCTTTTTTCCATCGCCAAATAGTTATGCAAAGGTCTCTAATGTAACTTTTTAATATTTAGTTTTTGGTATTGTTTTGCTGTAATACCATATTTCTTTTTAAATACACGACAAAAATAAGCAACTGAACTAAAGCCACATTCATCACTTACAATCGCAACTTGGTAACCATCTTTGAGTTTCATACAGGCTTTTTCTAAACGATATTCTCGCAACATATCCATAGGGCTTTCATCAATTAAGGCTCTTACTTTACGATTTAGATGCCTCTCACTGATTGCCATTTTACTTGCCAAGTCAGCTTTTTGAATATATTCATTGGTATAAACTTTACCAATAACATCTCGAAGTTTATCAATAAACTTAACATCTAGTTTGGATAGTTCTAAGTCATCCAAGGGGGTGTTACCTTTGAATGCTAAGTTAGTTTTCTTTTGTAACAAACTACGAATGGTTAAAATATTATCTAATTGTACATGCAACTCTTTTGCATTAAACGGCTTGGTCATATAAGTATCGATATTTTCACGCCAACCTTTAATTCGACTCTCTGTGGTATTTAATGCTGTTAATAATACAATAGGAACATGTGAAGTTCTGGAGTCATGACGTAAAATCCTTGTGACTTGGTAACCATCCATTTCGGGCATCATGACATCACAAATAATAACATCTGGTAGTTCTTTTAAAGCCAATGCAATGCCCGACTTACCTCGATTAGCAAATAGGCAATTAAATCGACTAGCCAAAACTTTGCCGATATGTTTTTGCATATCATGATTGTCTTCTATAATGAGTACGGTGACTCGGTTCTTTTTTGAAACAAAAGATATTGCATTGGTTTCTTCAATGAGTTCATTTTTTGTATTTGAAACTAATTGGTCAACCATTACTTGCGACAATTCTTCATCTGCTTTTATATCTGTTATGGGAAATGTTAAAGTAAAGAGGGAGCCTTTTCCCCATGTACTTTCAATATTTACTTGTCCACCATTAGCTACAGTAATTTCTTTCACAACAGAGAGTCCAATTCCTGTTCCAGCAATACTTTTATGTGTGTCTAATCGACTAAAACGGGCAAAAATCCTTTCTTTGTCTTTTTCTTGAATACCAGACCCTGTATCTTGAACACAAATAATTACCTGCTTATCTTTAAGCATAGAATAAATCCTGACATTACCACCAGAATTAGTAAATTTTAAGGCATTAGAAATAAGATTGCCCACGACGATTTCTAAACACTCACTGGTCGCATAGACATTGACATCATATTTATTATTAAGTAATAGTTCGATATTTTTTTCTTCTGCAATAGGTCTAAAAGACTCATATAGCATTAAGAGAATCGCTTGAACACTTTGGGATTCTCGAATAACTTCTTTATCATTTTCAGCTTGAGAAAGCTTTAAAATTTGCCCAACCATCAACATCAAGCGTTTTGCATTGCGTTGAATCATTTTATGTTCATCGGCAAATTTATATAACTTTGGATTGTTAAGTAATTGTTCACTAGGCCCTAGTATTAAGGCTAATGGTGTTTTAAATTCGTGTGTGACATTTGCAAAGACTTCATTTTTATGGTCCAACAGTGACTCAACCATTTTTTTCTGCCTATTAATCTCATGTGTACGTAAGACAACCGTTTTTTCTAATGCAACCGCGCGTTTACGGCTGGCGATAGTTTTATAACGAATAAAACCCCAAACTGATAAAATTGCCAACAAAACATATGTTGCATAAGCCCATGGTGAAAACCAGGGTGCAGGGTGGACAATAATTTTTAACTCCTTGATTTGTTCACTCCAAACTCCATCTTTATTCGCAGCCTTTACTTGGAAAGTATAACTACCTGGAGATAAGTTAGTAAAGGTAGCTTGTCGATTACTTGCATCGGTGGTGACCCAATTATTATTAAAACCAAGCAGGCGATAGGCGTATTTTATGCGTTCTGAATCTAAATAATCCAATGCAACAAATTTTAAACCAATTATGTAATCTTCATAACTCAACTCAATACTTTCTGCCTCATTTATTGGCTCCTCAAGTAAAAAGTCAGTTTTCGTAGCTTGGTTAACAAAAACTTCAGAGTTATGCAAATAAAGGTTTGTTATCAATGGTGTGAATATTTTTCTTTGAGTCATGATTTTTTGTGGATTAAATTTGTTTAATCCATGTCTACCACCAATATAAAGATTGCCACGAGCATCTTTAAAACTAGAATTAATTAAAAATGATTCATTTAAAAGACCATTAGACCTATTGTATTTAATTGACGTATTCTCTCTGGGATCATATCTAATCAATCCATCATCAGTTCCCAACCAAAAATAACCCATGTCATCTAATTGTATAGTAGTTATCATTGATGGGTTCTGAAAATTTAACTCTTGATTAATGTGAGCAATTAAATTGCCTTTAGAGTCTAAATGATAGAGGCCTTCTTTTCCAACACCTGCCCAAATAGTATCATCTTTATCAATAAAAATACTGTAAATTGAATGGTTGTCATCAGGAATTACTTCACTTGCAAAGGGAGCGAATTCTTCACCAGAGATTAACTTTACAATACCTTTTGATGTTGCCACAAATATCTCACCAAGGCTATTAATAGCAGCCATATAGAATTCAGCATGGTAAGAATTATCAATTTGATTTTTAAGTACTTTGTAACTTTTATTTTTAACATCATAAACATATAAATTTATATACGTTCCTATTAGTTGAGTATTTTTACTTATTCCTTTCGAAAAAAAAGTAATATCTTGCGGTGGTAAATTTGGTAATTTGACTGTTTTCAATGCTTGAGAGTCAATGAATTTTAAACCCATACTGGTAGAAACCCAAATATCATCAGCATCCGCATCAATAGAAAAAACTGTGTTATTAGATAAGGCATTATCATTATTCAATCCAAAATGTTGGCACTTATTTGATGTGGAGTTGTACTGTACTAATCCATTTTCAGTTCCTAACCACCAATCATCTTCATTGACATATTGACTAAAAAATACGGAGCTTTTAGAACAGAAAATGCTGATTTTAGAGTGATTAAATTTTTCAAATTGTAACGATTCTAAATTTAGCTGGTCTATTCCATTATTAAAAGTACCAATCCAAAGCTGGCCTAATTTACTGGTGAATAAACTATTAATTGCATTGTCAGCAATTGAAGAAACATCGGTATCATCCTGCTTATATTGTTCAAGTGAACCATCTTTTAAATGTAACTGATATAGTCCATTATATACCGTGCCAATCCAAATAAAATCTGTATCTTCTACTATGGAAGTAATGACATTATCTTTCAATATCACTTGGGGTTTTTTATTGTTATCAACAATATATAAACCTGCATAAGTTCCAATATAAATTTTATTGTTTCTATAAAT
>JALWML010000191.1 GCA_027083915.1 Lysobacterales bacterium
GAGCAATTCTCTTTTCACTTTTATATAAGCCTGGGGCAATAAATGCCCAAATTTGATAGAGAACAAAGGGCATTGCAATAATAATGCCAAGAATAAAAACCATCTTAAATGGCGTAAGAAATGGTGATAATACACCTGTTGCAATCATACTACTGCCTTCGGGCAAATAAGCCATCACAGGTCTAGCCATTAACGCATATATCTTACCAGCAAAAGGTAACTGGACAATAACAATAATTAAAATAGCCGCAACAGCTTTAATTAAGCGACTGCGTAATTCTATGAGGTGAGAAACGAAAGTTTGTGGTTCAGACATTTTTTAACCTAAGATTTCCAGTCTTTACTTTGTGGCATTTTTTCACCTGCGTCTTTTGCAATTTGATTGAGTTCTTCGGTGACTTCGCTGGTTAATTCTTTTGTTTCTTTAAGAATATTGTTTTCGGCTAATCTTTTATTGAGCTCTTCGGTTTCAAGTTCACTTTCAACTTCGCGCTTTACATTTTCAAAAGTTTGTTTAGCCTTACTTACGTAGCGACCGACTTTACGTGCAAGCGCAGGCAACCGTTCTGGACCAACAACAACCAGTGCCACCACCAAAACAAGAAATAATTCAGAAAAACCTATATCAAACATTGTGTTTGCTAGGTGTATTTATGATTTTTTAGAATCTTTAGATTCTGCTTTGTCTTCAACCTTCTCTGCAACTTGTTCAGGTTTGTCTTCAGTTAATTCAGCCTTCTCATCATCTTTTATGCCTTTTTTAAAGCCTTTGATGGCTTCTCCTAAATCTCCACCAACGTTTTTCAACTTTTTTGTTCCGAACAACATAATAACAATTAACAAAATAATTAACAGTTGCCAAATACTAATACCGCCTAACATAACTTTCTCCGAAAAATACTTTCATTTAAATGGGGGCATTATAACTTTTTTTAAAGTAATGTTTAGCACAAAGCCAAATAATAGTTCATTGAGTGATTAAATCTTGATGAAAATTAAATCATCGTACCCACAAAACAGGACCAAAAAAATTAATATTAACCCCGCAATATTATTTTGCAGGGTTAATAATGTTGGATGCAAAGGTCTCTTTTATTAAAAAAGAATTGAATTTTCTTTATTCGAAACCATCTGCATAAACCGTATCATCTACCCGTATTATTCCTGTCATCCCTACTCCTGGAGTTCCATGTTGTTCACAATAATAAGGTACATCCCCAAAGTCATCAAACTTAACAAATACGTTCCATGAACTTGAACTTGGCTCTGATGTTAAGTTTTTACCCGTATTCAAACACCCTTCTGAGCACTCAAAACTATCATCATCCGCTCGCACATTGTGGAAGCCCTCTATTAATCTAAAGTTTACAATATCTCCTGGCTCAATAGTTAAATCAACTGGATCAAAAGTATTATTAATGACTTGGATGGTATGAACAGGTGATGAAACAGGAGCAATAACAGTGATATTTCCTGACATTCCTATGCCCCCTGAGTTTCCATGAACCTCGCAAAAGTAATTAAAACTACCGACGCTATTAAATGTAATTTCGGCAACCCAACCAGCGCTGCTTGGCGCACCATTTCCATCTGCTGGCATAATTTCACAGTTGGTCGAACACCGAAATGATCCATCATCTGCCTTGACATTATGATTGCCACCTACATTAGTAAAAATGACCTTATCCCCTGCTTCAATACTTAGGTTAGCGGGAGAAAAGGTGAAGTTTTGAACGGTAACGTTATGGACTGTAGCTAAGCTCGACAAGCTTAAAAATAGGGACGTGGTAAATAATAATACATATTTTAATTTCATAATTTGATACTCTTAGTTTAAATTATTTCCTTTCCCATTAACAAAAATAACAAATATTAAGGTTTTTTTAAAGCTAAGATTTAATTTTGATTAAAATAATGGCGTTTATACCTCTTTATTCGTTTAATTTTTTGCTGAGCAATCTCATCACCAAGTTTTTCACCGCTAAAGCCTTTTTGAATCAATTGCTGTACATCCACTGCTAACGCATCTTTTAAACAGGCTTTTAAGTAAGTTGCCTGTGGATAATCACTATCGAGCATTCCTAAACGCCCTGTGGCATCGGCTTGACAAGCTTGCAGATACTTATCAAAATTTTCAGGTTGTTGATAGGCTCCCGTTTTTTCGAACAATTTATGGATTGTTCCTGCTCGTAAATCATACGCCATGTGAGAGTGCAAATGCCAACGACAGACATTAAGCGCTAACCTTTTATAATTTTTTGGCACCTTTAAACGATTACACACAGCTTCAACTAAAGGAACACCGCTTTGTTCATGTCCGCGATGAGATGGTAAAATTTCCTTGGGGGTGATGCCTTTACCTAAATCATGAGTAAAAACAGCAAATGCCGTCTCGTTATCTAAGTCTTTTGCTTGGTCCATCGCCATCATGCAATGAATGCCTGTGTCTATTTCTGGGTGCCATATTTCAGTTTGTGGTACACCGAATAGGTTTTCAAACTCGGGGAATAAAACTTTCAAGGCACCACAAGCCCGTAAAACCTTAATAAAATTTGAAGGTGTTGTTTCATTTAAAGATTTACTTAACTCTTGCCAAACTCGTTCTGCTACCAAAGCATCCACTTCACCATTTTGAACCATTTTTTTCATCAGGGCATTAGTCTGGCTATCAACAGTAAAACCATAACGGGCTGCAAAACGTGCAATGCGTAAAATTCGTACAGGATCTTCTGCAAATGCTTCAGATACATGGCGAAGATTACGGTTTTTTAAATCTTCTTGCCCATTAAAAGGGTCTATTATTTCACCATTTTCATCATCGATTGCCATGGCGTTGATGGTTAAATCTCGCCTAGCTAAATCTTCTTCAAGTGTGACATCAACATCCGTGTTAAACTCAAACCCATGATAGCCTTGTGCTGTTTTCCTTTCGGTGCGTGCTAAGGCATATTCTTCCTGTGTTTTCGGATGTAAAAATACTGGAAAATCTTTACCAATGGGTCGAAAACCTTTTTCTACCATTTGCGCAGGTGTTGCACCAACCACCACATAATCCCTGTCTTTAATTTCTCGATTTAATAATTTGTCACGAACAGCTCCACCAACTAAATAAATCTTCATTGAGCACACCCAACTGTTGCTAATTGTTCAGAAACCTTTTTGTTAGGCCATGCTTTGATAGGTTTTCCATCAACTGGAAGAGTCGGTAACCAGTAACTAATTCTCTTGGGTGTTTTATTTATCAGCCAATCATAGATAGTAATATTGGTCAAAATTTTAACCATATAATCCCGCGTCTCACGATAGGGTATAGTTTCTGCCCAGATATCTGGCGAAGTTGGAAAACCTTGTAACCAATGATTCGCTTTTGTTTCTCCTGCATTATAAGAAGAAAGTGCTAATAATGGATGTTCTTCAAACCGATTAAAAAGTTCACGTTGATAAAAGGTACCCAATTGCAAGTTAAAATAAGCTTGATGTAGCTGTTGTTTACCCGTGTATTTTAAACCAAGTTTTTTACTCAATCTTTTGGCTGTTGGATCAATGAGTTGCATTAAACCGCGTGCATCTGCACGCGAAATTGCATCGGTTTGCCAAGCACTTTCTTGGGTGATTATGGACATTATCCATTGTGGCAGCAACTGGTTTTTCTTGGCTAACTGCGTAATTTCTTGTTGATAAGCCAATGGATAACGCATTTTATAATTCCGCCACAAATTTAAAGCCCCCATTATAGCCGTCACTTTATTATACCAACCTTTTTGATAAGCAATATCGGCTAATGTTCTACGTTGTTTTGTATTTAATTCACGATAGCCAGCAATCCATTCTTTTCTCGCTAAGCGAATCATGTCCAATGCAAAAAGCTCAAAAGCATTTTCAAGGTTTTCAGGCATTTTATCAATTGCCTCTCCTTGCATGTCTTGGCTACAAAACTGATACGGCATTCGCATATGATCTGCTGCTAAGAACCCGTAATAATTGCTCTTTTTTGCTAATTTAGCAAAGATTTCTTTGGCTTTTTTTTGCCTATTTGTTTTAGCACTGGCACGCCCTAGCCAATATTGCCAACGGTCTTTTTGTTGTTGAAAATCAGGCATGGCTTTAATGGCTTTGTAAACCGATTTCCAGCGACCTTTATATAAATAGTACCGTGTTTTCCATGCATTGATTTGCGCATCGTGTTGCGCAGGTGCTAAATCATTCATGGCCTTGATGGTAAATGGCAAATAGTCTGTCGCCGCAAATAAGGCAATATTCCTATCCACGACTGCTTTTTCTTTGACACTAAAAGAATAATGTTTTTTTAGTGCGTTCCACAGCTTGTACATGTTGTCGGGTTGTTTTGAAGCTAGGGCTTTAGATTTAAGGTAAACCAATTCACGATTTATTTTATTATCTTGCCAGTGCAGTGACTTTTTGAGGGTTTTATTTGGCTGTTCCATCAATGATAACGCGTGCTTTATCCATGCTGGTCGTTTTTTCATTTTTGTGACTAAATAACGAGCAGTTGAAGCATTGTTTACTTTGTAAGCTAACTTGAATCGTTTAATGAGCAATTTATCATTAAGGTGCCCTTGTTTTTCCCACCATTTAAAAACTGGATTACAAGCATCAGGTAATGAAAGTCCATTCATCCAAAAATCTTGGATTGCTTGCGGCAAGCCTTTGACATCAGCAGTCTCAATGCGAGCATGCAAATACCAACAATGTTTTGTCTGCGACCCTTTATTGTTTTTATATCGTGCTAGGTATTTTTGCCACTTACCTTGTTTGCCAAGCTCATAGGTCAACATATTATTGAGCAAATCATTTAATGGTGAATTTTTGTTTTGTTTAATAAAGTCCTCTATTGCCTTTTCAGGCAAATTTTTCATATCGGCTTTGAGTAAAGCATAATCTAAATAATGATTAAGGCGATAATGAGGAAAATTTTTCTTGGCTAAAACTACAGCTTGTTCATCGCCTTTGAGTGCTTTTTTGTAGGTTTTTTTAAACACATCTTGTTGAGTTGTTAATGCACTCGCGTTAACAACAAACAACAACAAAATTATGGTAACAAATGTTTTCAACTGATTTCAGATTCCAATTGCTTGAGAAAATCCACCATGTAATCATGGCGTCTTTGCGCTTCATTTTGTGCCGCTTGGGTATGAAAGCCTGAGTTTAACTTTAACAATTTTGCATAAAAATGATCGACCGTCCACTTTCTATCCTCTGGTTCTCTTTTTTGGCAAAAAGGATCGGATTCATTGTATAAAGTACAATCCATTTTACCACCTGTCATCATCATGCGCGCCACGCCGATAGCACCTATGGAATCCATTCTATCCGCATCTTGTACAATCTTAGCTTCCAATGTTGTCGGTGTAATATTGGCAGAATAACTGTGGGCTGCGATGGCATGTTTGATGGCTTCGATATTGTCTTGTGGGTAACCCCATTCAGACAACAACTCTTGAGCTTTATCTGCCGAAAGTTGTGAGGCTTTTTTACGTAACTCAGAACTTTTAGAGACACTAACACAATCATGCAACCACACCGCTGGCATCACTATGCTTAAATCAGCACCTTCTAATTTGGCAAATTTTTCGGCATTAACTGCCACACGACCAACATGTGAAGCATCGTGTGCGGCATCTGCTGATTCTAAATTATGAATATATTCACTAAATTTGTTAATCCATTTTTCCATTTTCTATTCCATTTAATTATTTTGTGAAAAAATATGAAACAAAGACTTATAAAGTTCTCGAAGCT
>JALWML010000192.1 GCA_027083915.1 Lysobacterales bacterium
ATCTTTTCAACTGTATTAAGATCAATCGCATTTATTAAAATTTCAGAATTACCTTGTGCAAACTCATTTATCGCAAGTTTATGTAAACCATTGAAAATTGCCCATGTCATAATTTTATGGTTTTCACTAAATTCTTCTGTCTCTATTTCAGCTTTATCCCATAACTGTGAAAGAGTGGGGAAAAGCCCCCACTATCAGTTAATATTTTTCCATCATTTATCTTTATTATTGATGGCCAAAAACATATAGCTTCATTAAATACTTGTAAGAATTTCATTATCTTCGTTCAACTTGTAAATTAAAATACCCTCTGCGCGCCTTTGCGCCTTCTTCGCGCTCTCTGCGTTACTTAAAACAGCGTAGCTGTGTGGCGTTAGCCAAAAAAACTCACTTCTTACGCCATATCGTCATTTGCGCGATAGTCAGCTGATGTTTTCTTCTGGTTTCTCGGATTACAAACGGGACATCGTGTTTTTCTATAAATTCGAAGTCTTCATCCAAGCATTCGTGTAAGCCATCTAATGTGGTGAAGTTTTCGCCGTTGATTTTCTTACCACCGAGCCAGTTTTCTTTTTCGGTGTATTCTTCTAGCCAAGTGTAGGGTGAAGTTAATACCAACAATCCGTTTTGATTTAAACGGTGTATCATGTCTTTAAGGAAAACTTTGGGTTCGTACAACCTATCAATTAAATTACCGGCAAAAATTAAATCATAATCGCTGTATTTATCTTTGAGGTTGCAGGCATCGCCTTGGGTGAATTCTACATTATTGGCTTTGTCACCTAAATCGAGTTGTTCTAACCTGAACTCTTTTAGTGTTGTCAGTTCTCCTTCGTCATCAATCAGATAGCGCACCTTGCCTTTATCGCGTAGGTTGATGGCATTGAGTATAAAGCGTGTGGAGAAATCCAGCGCATCAACTTTATCAAAATAGCGCGCCAACTCGAAACTACTGCGTCCGACTGCACATCCTATATCGAGTGCTTTGTTGGATTCGCCTAGTAAGGGTTGAATTTTATCAATACAGGTTTTGGGGAAATTTTTAATGCCAAAATAGTCTTTACCGTAATGAAATTCGAGGTATTGTGATATCAATGAGTCGGTTTCATACATATTGTATTCGCCATCGACCAGTGAATCAGATTCAATATAACGAAAACCTGCGTGCTGAAAAAAATGACGACGAAAAGCATAACGTGCTTCACGCAAAACTTCATTTCCAGTCGCTATCCAACTACCGCCCTTGATAAGATTGTGCTTGCCATCAAAGGTAGGTACAGAAAAATCATCATAAGCTGGATGCACTTTAAAGCCTTTGAGTCCATCTATGGCGGATTCGCTCCATTGCCACACATTGCCAATCACATCGTAAAAGTCACCTTGCTTGTATTCATCAACTGGGCAGGCCGATGCTGCCACTTCTAAATTGATGTTAGCACTGTCTCCGTAGACATTTTCATCGTAAATTCGCAAGTATTCAGGCTCAGTTGGCAGGCGTAGTTTTTTGCCTTTTTTCGCACCTAACCAATTGCAAAAGGCTTTGGCTTCTAAATAATTAACATCAACAGGCCAACTCCAAGGCATGTCTATTTCTTGGGTCATAGCGCGGTATTTAAAGCCATTATCGGTCTTTACCCAAAATGTAGGGTATTTAGCTTGTTTAAAATCCAACCAATCCCAGCCTTCTTTTGTCCACCATTTTTCTACAGAATAACCATCATCTTCAACAAAAGCTAAAAACTCTTTATTACTGACCAAATACTTACTGGCTTTAAAAGCTGCTACATCGGTTATTTTCAAACCGTATTCATTATCCCACCCATACGTTTCTGATGGTTCTGATTTGCCTTGTTTAACGGTTCCATCTTCAATTGCTAAGAGTTTATTTTCTACGACTTCATTGTCATCGTCATAAATTGCCCAATCTTCATGTGGTTTGACGTAATCCAATGGCAGTTGGCGAATTAAAACAGAAGAAGTTTCTAGGTGAATGCGTTCATGTTCGATACCCATTAATATTATCCAAAATGGATCTTGCCACTTGATTGGAAGAGCTAAGGGCAATTCATCAATTAAACCATCAACCATTTCTCGAACCTTATTGCGGTAATCTTGCACCTCTGCAACCGTTGGCCATTCGTAGTTGTTTTCATCAAGGTCATCCCATGACATTTCATCCACGCCAATAGCCAGCATCGCTTCCATGCGTGAACAAACACGATCCGAAATAACCTTAGCTACGCGAAGCTTGTTGACAAAGAATGTTGCGGTATGACCAAAATAAAAAATTAACGGGTGTCGTAATCTATCGGCACGTTCAAAATAACCTTTGTCATCGGCTATAACTTCAAACAGTTTTTCGTAAATATCGAAAGTTTCGTTGAAATAAGCTTTAATTTCTTCACGTTTTTCTTCAGGGTCGCCAGTATTGATAATTGGTGTACGAGATAGTTCCATAGTGACATTTTCTATTAAAAATAACTTGACCATTATACACGCAAAATACTTTCACTCAAATGCACTTTATTTTTGTCTGTGTTAAGATGCAACGCTATTAAACATTGACAAGATTACGTGCAAAAAGATTACCTATTTCATCACCGAAATTCACCAATTTTATTTTCTATTCCTCATGATGGTAATATTATTCCTGATGATGTGGCAAAAAATATGCATAAATTTGCGTTAAGTTCTCCTGATCGAGATTTTTTTGTCTCGCAGTTATTTAGTTTTGCCAAAGATTTCGACATTAGTTTACTCAAAACAAATATTTCACGTTATGTCATCGACATGAACCGACCTGCAGACAACAAGCCCTTATATCCAGGGCAATCGGGAACTGAATTGTGTCCAACGACTAGTTTTGAAGATGAAGAATTATACAAATCTAAACCTGACCAAGCAGAAATACAAAGACGTATCGAACAATACTGGCAACCTTACCACCAAATTATTCAGGACAAACTAGAAACAATAAAACAACAACACGGTTTTGCCATTCTAGTTGATTGCCACAGCATTAAATCACAGGTCCCACGTTTTTTTGATGGCCAATTACCTGATATTAATATTGGCACCAACAGTGGCATCAGTTGTGCAGGGGAAATTGCCGAGAAATTTGAATCTGTTTTAAAAGCACAAAGCAAGTATTCTTATGTAGTTAATGGTCGATTCAAAGGGGGTTATATTACCCGCCATTATGGCAAGCCTGAAGAAGGTATTCACGCTATTCAAATTGAATTATCACAAATCAATTACATGGATGAAAACACCAACCGCTACGATGTAGCGAAAGCCGAACAACTCAAAACAGTATTAATACGTGCGGTCAATGCCTTATGTTAAAGTTTACAGGCATGTCTTTGCGACGAGGAAAGAAAGAATTATTCAAAGATGTTAGCTTAACAATTAACCCAAAAGTCAAAGTGGGTATCACCGGTGCCAACGGTACGGGTAAAACCAGTTTATTTAAATTAATTTTGGGTGAATTGCATGCTGATAATGGTGATTTTTATGTTTCCAACAAGCTCATCATGGCACATGTTGCACAAGAAATCGCTAATTCCGAAGAATCAGCCATCGATTATGTTATAAATGGTGATGCCGAATTTCGTCAATTAGAAAAAGCCATCGCTGATGCAGAAAAGAATAATGATGCAGTAAAACTAGCTACTCTTTACGATGATATGCAACAAATTGATGGTTATACTGCCACAGCTAGGGCTGCCAAATTACTCAATGGCTTAGGGTTTACCACCGCTCAAGAACAGAATCCTGTTAATTCATTTTCGGGTGGTTGGCGTATGCGCTTAAACTTGGCTCAAGCCTTAATGTGCCGTTCAGATATTTTATTGCTTGATGAACCAACCAACCACTTAGACTTGGAAGCCATTATTTGGCTTGAATCTTGGTTGAAAAAGTATCAGGGTATTGTCTTGTTAATATCACATGATAGAGATTTCCTTAATGCAGTGTGTAATCAAATCATTAATATAGAGCACAATGTATTAACGCAATACACCGGCAATTATGACAGTTTTGAAAAGATAAGAGCAGAAAAGCTCGCTCAACAACAATCACAGTTTGAATCACAGCAGCGTCAAATCTCTCATATGAATAAATATATTGAGCGCTTTCGCTACCAAGCCACCAAAGCCAAACAAGCACAATCACGAATCAAAGCATTGGAACGTATGGAATTGATTGGTGCAGCACAATTGGATTCACCCTTTAATTTCAATTTTAAAATCGAAGGTTTTATTCCACAACAACTTGTCAAGATTGATAAAGCCTCTGCTGGTTATGGCGATATCACGATTTTAGACAATATTTCAACCATGGTTGAAAAAGGCGACAAAATTGGCTTGCTTGGATTTAATGGCGCTGGCAAATCAACACTAATCAAACTCATCGCCCAAGAATTACAACCTCAAAGTGGCGAGATTACCCATGCAAAAGAATTAAAAATTGGTTATTTTGCTCAACATCAAATTGAACAATTGCATCTAGATCATTCTCCAATTGAGCATTTGAAAATGCTTGACAAGGAAATCTCAGAACAACAGGCTCGCAATTATTTAGGTGGGTTTGATTTTCACAACGACATGGCTAAAGAAACGATATCTAATTTTTCGGGTGGTGAAAAAGCACGCTTGGTTCTTGCCTTAGTTGTCTACGAAAAACCAAACTTATTATTGCTTGATGAACCAACCAATCATTTAGACATCAAAATGCGCCACGCAATTGCCGTTGCCTTACAAAGTTTTGAAGGCGCTATGATTTTGGTATCTCATGACAGACATCTACTTTCAACAGTAACAGATAAGCTATTGCTGGTTGCCGAGGGCAAAGTTACTGACTTTGAAGGCAACTTAACAGACTATTATCATTGGGCAAATGAAACACGCAAGAGTCGAATGGAATCTTCTGCTTCGAGTTCTAAATCACAAAGTAACAGCAAAAAACAACAGCGTCAAAATACTGCCTTAATCCGTCAACAACAAAAGCCTCTTAGACAGAAGATAAGAACCATCGAAAAAGAACTAGCAAAACTTGAAAAACAAAGTGTAAAATTTAATACTTTCTTGCACAGTGAATCGGCTTATTCCCCAGAAAATAGTGATAAATTAACACAAGTGAATATAGACCTTTCAAAACTAAGCAAACAAATGCAGCAGCTAGAAAATGAATGGTTAGAGGCTTCTGAACTACTCGAATCATAGATTTTTTCAAATGTAAATTATTGTCAACAAAAAAACCTAGATAGACAATCTTGTGGGTCGTGTGCTACTATGCACAAATGGGAGAGAAAATTTATATAGATCCCGCTTTTTTGCGGAAATCAAACTATTCATACGTAAATTATGATGATACTGAACTTGATTCAGTGTTGTGCTTTGCTTTGGCGAGAAATAACAATGACTTAATTCTTCATCAACAAAGAATTGAACACAATGTAAAGTCATCTACTAACAATGTTTTGTTTACATCAATTGTTGATTTATTTATTACACTAGGTGAAAAAGGGAGTGAATACAAAAGTCGAATTTTGGATAAATACAGAAAACAACTGACAAGTCATCAAGCCCTTTTATTGACTAAATCACTCGTTAAAAAGATTGAGAGAACTGATGTTATCCCAGAATTAAATCAATCTCTACTCAGCTTTGGTTTGATTGGAAAAATATTAACAGAGCAAATAATTGATAAAATTGAATGAATACTCAGCAAAAGACCAAATTACAAATAGAT
>JALWML010000193.1 GCA_027083915.1 Lysobacterales bacterium
TAGTTAAGTTTAAAGTGATAATTTCAGATTCAAAAATATATGATCATATGACCTATATCAATTGTTAACACTTATAAACAAATTATATCTTCATAAACAGCTTGTTAGATGATGGATATAAATATCAATGTCATTTTTGGTTTTTGTTTCAGTTACACAAATTGACATAACATGACCTAACTCTGGGTAATGGCTCGATAAATCAACACCAGCAATAATCTCTTGCTGAGCTAAAGCGTCTATAATTCCTTGTATATTTTTATCGGTTTGTATGACTAGTTCATGAAAATTAGGGCTTTCGAATAAAACATTAACACCTGCATCAATAAGCTTTTGCTTAAGGTATGCTGCATTTTGCATGCAAACAGTTGCCACTTCTTTTAAGCCTTTTTCACCCAATAAAGCCATGTATATGGTTGCACCTGTTACCATTAGGCCTTGGTTGGTACAAATATTTGATGTAGCTTTTGCTCGTCGGATGTGTTGTTCACGGGCTTGAAAAGCAAGGGTGTAACCACGCTTGTTATCTAAATCGGTGGTTTGTCCAACAATTCGCCCTGGCATGTTGCGAATGTACTTTTGTCGGGTCGTCATAAAACCAAAATAAGGACCGCCTGATGATAATGGAACGCCTAAAGGTTGTCCTTCACCCACGCAAATATCAACACCATCATTGCCCCATTGTCCCGGTGCTTTAAGTAAAGCCAAGGAAGTCGGGTTAACAACGGCAATAGCGAAGGTGTTTTTTTCGTGTGCCCAATTGGTTAAAGCATCAACATCTTCAAACACACCAAAATGATTTGGTTGAGGGATAACTAAGGCGGTAATGTCTTCATCGTTATATTGTGCCAAGTTTTCTAAGGTGGTTTTACCTGTCTTTGTGTCAAAATCGACATCCACAACTTTGATATTTTGGTTATGAACGATATTGTGTAAAACTTCTCGATAAATTGGATTGAGGGTTCGTGGTACTAAGATAACCTTCGATTTTGATTTGCGGTTGGCTCGCACGGACATTAATGCAGCTTCTGCTAAGGCGGATGCACCATCATACATGGATGCATTGCTGACTTCCATACCTGTTAATTTTGCCATCATGCTTTGGTATTCATAAATGACTTGCAGTGAACCTTGAGAAACTTCGGCTTGATACGGAGTATACGCCGTATAAAACTCACCACGAGTAGCAAGTTGCCAAATTGCCGCAGGAATATGGTGTTCATAAGCACCACCTCCAGCAAAACATTTCAAAGAATGATCAACGCGTGACTTATCTTTAATAAAACGTGAAACTTCCATTTCATTCATTTGTGAAGGTACGTGTGTTAAGCCTTCGATAAGTAAATCATTGGGAATTTCATCAAATAAATCGGCAATTTTTTCAACGCCAATGGCATCGAGCATGGTTTTTATATCATCACTGGTATGTGGAATAAATGGCATGAAGTTTCTCTTGTAAAATTTTAGACAATATTATTTCTGCATGAACAGAAACTTAATTTGAATTAAAAATGAATCTCAGAAGTTTACTCTTCGTCTTCAATAGAATTCCGGTATTCTTCTGCTGTCATTAAATCTTTTAATTCATCAGCATTATCAAGCGCCATTTCAAAAATCCAGCCATCATCGTAAGGATTTTCGTTAATGAGTTCAGGTGCATCTTCCAAAGCATCATTAACAGCAACAACTGTTCCAGTGAGGGGGGCATAAATATCTGATGCAGTTTTAACGGATTCAACTACACCACATTCATCACCTGTTGCGTAAGAATCTTCTTCAGGTAATTCAACAAATACAATATCACCCAAGGCACTTTGTGCATGCTCAGTGATTCCAATACGCACGTTGCCGTTGTCTAAAACTTCAATCCACTCATGGGATTCTACGTATTTCAAATTATCAGGTACATAACTCATAATAGTTCTCTTTTTATTTTTCAATTAATACTTTGCCGTTGCGCACAAACGGTAACTTAATGCATTTTACAGGCAATTCTTTTTTGCGTATCTTTACGTTGACATTTTCACCTATATTTTTATCCACAATTGCCATACCAATGGCAACTTGAGCGGTAGGAGAAAATGAACCACTGGTGATTATACCAGTTAAACCATTTTCATCAACCAACTCTTGATTATGGCGTAAAATTCCACGTTCTGTTAAAACCACACCAATCATCTTTTGAGTGATTCCTTTGGTTCTTAATGTGGCTAAAGCTTCGGCTCCAATAAAATTAACATCTTCTTTTCGCACAGTCCAGCCAAGACCACATTCTAAAGGTGTGATTTCTTCATTCATGTCTTGTCCATACAAATGCATACCAGCTTCTAAACGTAAGGTGTCACGTGCACCTAGACCGCAGGGCTTAACATCTGCTTGCATTAATTTATTCCATAAATCAATTACGTTTTCCTGTGGTACCAAAATTTCAACACCATCTTCACCCGTATAACCGGTTCGGCCAATAAAATAATCAGATTCATCAAGACAGGTGAATTTTTTAAGTGAAGCTAATTTTTCAGAAATATCAGCTGGTAAAATCGTAAGGCAAGTAGCAATCGCATTGGAGCCTTGAACTGCAATCATAGCCACTTTAGGGCGTTCGGTAATTGTGGCATCAAAGGCTTTAATTTGTTTTTCAAACCAGGCAAGGTCTTTTTCTCGCGTACCGGCATTGACGACAATTCGGTAATTATTATCACCTCGTTTGTAAGTAATTAAATCATCAATAATTCCGCCTGACTCATTAAGCATGGTACTGTAGAGTGCCTTGCCATTTGATAATTTTCTCACGTCATTAGCCAGTATTTTAAGGAGGAATTTTTCAGATTCAGGGCCAACTAAATCAACAATAGTCATGTGTGAGACATCAAACATGCCTTTGTCTTGACGTACTGCATGATGTTCCTCTATTTGAGAACCATAATTGATTGGCATATCCCAACCACCAAAATCAACCATCTTCGCGCCAGCATCAATATGCGCTTGGTGTAAATGAGTTTTTTTCACTGCTCTACCTTGCTAATATGAATTTGCGTGAACTATACTAAATGTTAATGCGATAAACAAATAAAATCGGATAAATTATGGGTAATAGATTAAGTAAAATAATCACCAAAACAGGCGATGATGGAACAACTGGTTTGGCAAGCAATAAACGGGTTTCCAAAGCGGATGAAATAATAAGAGTTATTGGTGACATTGATGAGTTCAATAGTGCTATTGGACTGGCGAGAGTGGTGTGTAATAACCAAGACTTAGACAAAGAATTAACCAACTTACAACACAATTTATTTAATGTCGGTGGAGACTTGTGCCTAGAGGGTTCGACATTAATCTCACAGCAAGCCATAGAAGAAATTGAAGACCTTGTTGAGAAGTACAATAATCAACTAAAACCACTTAAAAACTTTATCTTACCAACTGGCAGTGAACTAACCGCGCGTATTCACATGGCTCGCAGTATTTGTCGTCGTGCCGAACGTACTTTGGTAGCAGCCAATCAAGTTCATGAATTTAATCCTTTGTTACTTGTTTTTCTAAACCGTCTATCAGATTGGTTGTTTGTCGTCGCACGTTATACCGATGAAACGGATGAGGAGTTGTGGTGTTAGATGAGTTTTGGTTATATAGAAATAAGTAATAATGGAGAGCCCAAAAATTCGCAAGGTGATGGATTATGCTCTTTAAATGTAAACGGTGAATGAATTTAAAATAGTTAAACACATAATTTTTTCACTACAAGACCTTTGCATAACTAGTGTGATGTGATAAAAAGTTGTAAAATCCTTCACTATACGGTAAAAAAATCGCAAATAGCGAGCTATTCGACTTATTTTTTATCTTGATTGGAGTTTTTTTCATTCTTTTTTCCACCACCCCAGAGTTATGCAAAGGTCTCTATAAGTCTATTGTGTTTGAACATGACATTATTGTTTATAAGTTTATTTTATTATTTATATTCAATACTAAAAACATTTAATGGTAAGTTTTTGGGAGCTACCATAGAAATAAGTTAACTGATGGAACTTTTAAGTGGTCAAAATTAGGAAGTTATATATAATTGTAACTCCTCATTATTAGTGGTCCTTGACCTATATTCCAAAAATAGAAAGTTACATATGCTATATAAAATATCAATTAGAACTCAGAATGTATTTTGCAGTCACATAGATCAAAACAATACTCAAAACTTTACTCAATTACGTATTGACCAGCACTATCTTATATGATGAAAATCAAGCACAATCTGTGGGCAAAAATAACACTTTTGGCGATTGTGCTATTAGGATTTTATTTGCGTTGGGATCAGTTTTTAGTACAAGTACTGATTGATGATGAGTGGCATGCTGTACATAAAATCATCAAAAGTACTCCTGAAAAATTTATTAATACTTTTGGCATTGCAGATTATAGTGTTCCATTAACTTTACTGTATTGGTTTGAAGCCAAGTATTTTGGGCTCACCGAGTTTCTTATGCGATGGCCGATGATGTTGTTTGGTTTAGTGAGCTTACTAGGGTTTTCATTCTATATTAAAAAACATTTTAATTGGACAGTGACTTTAATTTTTGCATTGCTCATTGCTACATCACCTTTGTTGATTCATTACAGTCGTATTGCCAGGCCTTATGCTATTACATTGTTCTTAGTATATTTTAATATTGTACTGTTTTATCAGTATTATCAAGGTTCGAGAAACACCTTTTTCATTGGCTTTATGTATGCCCTAAGCGCGGCATTGGCTTTATGGTTACACCTAATTGTAGGATTTTTTTTGGTTGCACCTTTTGTTGTTGAGTTTGTAAAATTATGGCTGCTACAACAAGATAATAAAGTTAAGAAAATAGTGAAACTATTGTATTTAGGTATTCCTACATTGATTTTGATGTTAGTACTCATACTGCCGCCTTTATTGAATGATATGGATACCTTATCGTCCAAATCTGGAACTAATCTTCCTACCAGCGACACATTATTAGGTTTTTTATATTTATCATATGGGACAAGTTCCAGCTTATTAGTTATAGTTTTTTCTGTATTAACTCTTATTGCTTTACCTACTGTAATCAAGAAATCTGATGTTGGTGTCAATATAATAGTTGGGTTTCTACTCACATTGTTGGCTATCTATTTGGTGCAACCAGTTTGGGTACAAATTCCAATTACCTTTACCCGATATTTATTGACTTGTATTATGTACTAGTAATAACAATAATTGTTTTTCTTTTGATTAATGTAAAAAATGCTTCTCCACTATCAGAATGGCTACGAAAACCGAATACGAATACCTTGCATTCACTGTATTCTATTGATTTCAGAAAAGGAAAAAATATAATAGAAGAGATACTCTATAAACGCCCAGTTTCACCCTTTTGGAAATCACTTAAGCAGGCACCTTTACAATATAAAATTGTTGTAGCACCTTGGTATTTTGAAAGTTACAATTGGGATGGACCTGTTTGGGAAAGGATAAGCGAGCAAGAAGTTTTACCAGGTTATTTAACAGGAATTTGTTTTAGTAAAAGGGGTGGAGAAACGCCTCAAGACCCAAGGTTTAGATTTCAAAATATGGGGTTTATCGCCAATAAACAAGAGTTGATGAGAAAACATATTGACTATGTCATTTTTCAAAAATCAAAAAGATTTAATTATGTAGTAAATGATCTAGAAATAATTAATCAATGTTTAATCAAAATAAAAGAATTTTATGGTCCATCTATTTATGAAGATGATCTC
>JALWML010000194.1 GCA_027083915.1 Lysobacterales bacterium
GTAATAAGGGCAAACAAAACGATATTTTTAATATGCTATTACTACAACTCACCATGTTTTTCATTCGCCTCAACATAGGCCTTAAGCAAATTATTAATATTGGTTTGATAGCCTTTGCCTTGTGATTTAAACCATTCTAATACTTCGGTATCTATGCGAAGGGTGACTTGTGTTTTTTTAGGTGTTGGTTTCAAGCCTTTTCGCACAATGGCTTTAGCAAATTTTTCAACTGACACTTCTGGTAGTTCAGATAAATCAATATCTTTATCTTTGAGTGCATCTACTTTTTTCCAGTTAGTTTGTGATTGTTGCATAATAACCTCTAATTTCATTTTTGGTGGCTTTTCTAATTGATATGATTCGAATGGTTTCTTCTGTCTCTGTGTGAACAACTGCAACTATTCTGTTATGAAGATTACCAAAAGTAACAAACCGTTGTTCACCATAATATTGTCTATTATCTTCAATTGTTACAGTATAACCATCAAATATAATTTCAGAACCGATAAAATCTATTTGATGTTTATCAATATTAGATAGTCGTTTATCTTCATTCCATTCAAATTCCATATATTTCATTGTAACTACATAATGTAGTTATGTCAATTAAATTGTAAATTCTTAAAAATGATTATCAACATCCATACTCTTATGCAAAACCCTAACAATTAATAATTCAGAACTTAATATTTGATAAAACACAACATATGATTGATGATTAAAGCGGCAATACCTTTCTTTGATAAAATCTGATTGCAATCCTAGCAATTGATTTTCAACAAGAGTTTCAAAACAGTGTTCTAAAGATTGGGTGGTATTTTGCATTGTTTTATATCCCAAGTTTTTGTTTGTGTTCGTAATCTTTCAAGTATTAAATCTCGAATGTACTCACTATCATTACCGTAACTATCTGATTTTACATGAGATTTTAACCATAAGTCTTGTTACTGAGTGACTGTGATAGTTTTTCTTTGGACTGACATATTAGCTATCAAAATTAAGGTATTAAGACATCATCTCATCAATAACAACTCTCACCAGTTTTCTGTTTATGTAAATAATTCATAACGCTGTTTGCTGATAGTTTGAAGGTGGTAGATATATCAAATCCTGCACTGGATAAGCCTTTGGCTGTCCATTTGTTGCAGGTATTCATGAGGTAGTAATCGCCTTGGGCTTGGTAGAATTGGCTATCGCCATAAATACCATCTTTTGTAGCAATAATTTTTTCATCCTGTTTCAAAAAACTATTAGTAATAAAGGCAATTAAGGATTTGTTTTCTTCTGCAGTTAAACAGAGTTTTATCACTTCGCTTTGAGGAAAATAAAGTTCTGGTGAATCTTGTACAGCAACTGCATGAATCACTGATTCAGTGGGGATAAACATGGCTTTTAGTGCTAATTTTGCAGTGATTTTTTCGCTCTGGTAAAAACCTTTATCTCCCCAACCAAACTCAATAAATGGCACATCACCAAAACGATGGCGCAAACTGGGTAAAACTGATGTAATTTGGTATGAGGGAATAACAATCCCTGTATGCCAACCATGTCTAACAATATAAAGTGTATTGAGTTTCTCAACAAATTCAGCTGTATCGACTTGGCTTGTTGTTTTTACCACATGGGGTAAATTGGAACAAGAAACTAAAAATACGAGAAGTAGGCTAACAAGTTTCACAAATATTTTTAACTCATCTTCGCTTCATTATAAAGCTCTCGTCCTATCAACATTAAACGTATTTCGTTAGTGCCTGCACCTATATCATATAATTTTGCATCACGTAACAACCTGCCTGTAGGGTATTCATTAATATATCCATTTCCACCAAGTATTTGAATGGCTTCTAATGCAACATCCACGGCATTTCGAGAAGAAAAACTTAAACAGGCTGCTGGATCAAGGCGTGAATTGATATTTCTGTCGTAATTGGCAGCAATACCATAGGCAAAATATTTACTGGCTTGTAATTTCGTGTACATTTCGCCAATTTTACCTTGCATAAGACCAAATTGCCCCAAATCTTTCCCGAATTGTTTACGTTGTGCAATATAGGGAAAAGCAATATCACACGCTGCTTGCATAATTCCAATGGGACCACCTGATAAGACCAAACGTTCGGTATTTAAGCCACTCATCAAAATACGCACACCAAGATTGACTTCACCTAAAACATTTTCAGGTGGAATAACACAATCTTCAAAGACTAATTCACAAGTATTTGAACCACGCATACCCAATTTATCGAGTTTTTGTGCAGTAGAAAAACCTTGCATGCCTTTTTCAACAATAAAAGCCGTCATGCACTTTGAACCTGCCGCCTTGTCAGCTGTGCGCATATAAACAATCAATACATCGGCATCAGGACCGTTGGTAATCCACATTTTGTTGCCATTAGCAATCCAATTTGTACCATCGAACTCAGCTTTACATGACATGGAACCCACAACATCAGAGCCAGCACCTGGTTCACTCATCGCGAGTGCTCCAATATATTCTCCCGTGCACATCTTAGGAATATATTTTTGCCTTTGGGCTTCATTAGCGTGTTTGAATAAATTATTCATGGATAAATTTGAGTGTGCGCCATAAGACAATCCAACCGAAGCTGATGCACGCGAAATCTCTTCCATAACAACAAGGTGAGCCAAATAGCCCATATCAGAGCCACCGTATTCATGCGGTATCGTCATGCCATGCAAACCTAAATCGCCCATTTTCTGCCACAAATCGGCTGGAAACTCATTGTCTTTATCAATTTGTTCAGCGCGCGGTGCGATTTCTTCGTTTGCAAAGCTACGCACGGTATCGCGTAATAACTCTATGTCTTCCCCTAAACTTACATCTGTATGCATTTTATTTCTCTTAAATTTATTTTTACTTGTTTTTTTACTTGTAAGATGGGCCCTGCCCATCGTTTGTATTTATTTCTATTGATAATCAAATCTGTTGTATGATGGGCAAGACCCATCTTACTGCAATTTTTCTTTTCTTATGATGGGCGAGGCCCATCTTACATCTCAGCTAGAGGGTGCTTATCCCAAGGTGAAATAAAATACTCTTCAATTTGTTCTTTTGTTATTTCATCAACCGATTGTACACTCCATTGTGGTTGCCCGTCTTTATCAATAAGCAAAGCTCGAATACCTTCGGCTAAATCAGGATTCATGGCACAACGTGTTGACATAATCAATTCCATATCAAATACTTGCTTTAAACTCATGTGCTTAGCACGATTTATTTGTTCAAATACTAAGGCATAAGTCACTGGACACCCTTTTAAAAAGCCTTTTTGTCCAAAGCCTAACCACTTTGATTGTGGTTCTAAATTGGTTAAATTATCAACCACTGATTTTAAACTACCACCTTCTAACAACTCCTGGATATCATCATAATTGTCACGAACATTACTGATAGGAGCTTCGTCTTGGCTAAAATCTGCATGAGTTAAAATTGCCGAATGCACATCGGCATGAACATCATCTGACCAATTAATTTCCAACAAGTCTTCCATCAATTCATCTTTATATTCATTCAAAACAAAAAAATCTGCTAATTTGCAAAATAAAGCATCACTGGCATTTAAACGCGACCCTGTTAATCCCAAATACATGCCAATATTAGCTGGCATTCGGTTAAAAAACCACGAAGCAGCCACATCAGGGTACAGACCAATAGTTACTTCAGGCATAGCAAGCATAGATTTTTCGGTAACAATTCGGTGCGAACAAGCTCCCAAAATACCAATGCCTCCGCCCATCACAATGCCATCACCCCAGCCAATTATTGGTTTTGAGAAAGTGTGGAGTCGGTAGTCTAGTTTGTATTCCTTAGTAAAAAATGATGATGCCACTTTGGGTATATCACCTTGAGCGGTTTCTTGCATGGAATGGTACAAACCAACCACATCCCCACCGGCACAAAAGGCTTTGCCCTCTACTGAACTAATCATCACGCATTTAATCGCATCATCTTGTTCAACCTTATCCAAACAATCTTGCATGGCATCAATCATTTCGATGTTGATGGCATTTAAAGCTTTGGGTTTATTTAAAGTGATTGTGGCAATATTACCGTGCTCACCTTTAATGGTTTCAAATAGAACCAACTCAGACATTATTGAATAACCTCAATTGCCCCTTCAACCAATATCTTACGCGAAATAATCAATCGCATAATTTCGTTTGTTCCTTCGAGTATTCGGTGAACACGTGCATCTCGCAAATGCCTTTCGATTGGGTATTCTTTGATATAACCGTAACCACCGTGCAATTGCAGGGCTTCATCAATGACTTGAAAGCATACATCGGTTGCATAACGCTTTGCCATAGCACAATAAGCGGTGGCATTTGGGTCTTGTTCGTCCAACTTAAAGGCGGCTAATCGCACCATTTGACGAGCCGCAATTAATTCAGTTGCCATATCGGCAATTTTAAATTGCAATGCTTGGAATGCCGCTAGTGGTTTGCCAAATTGTTTGCGTTCTAACATGTATTCTTGTGCGGCTTTCAATGCTGCTTGCGCCGTTCCTAAAGAACACGAAGCGATATTTATGCGTCCACCATCAAGTCCTTTCATGGCAAATTTAAAACCTTCTCCTTCTTTACCAATCAAGTTATCTTTAGGAATACGCACATTTTCAAAAGTAATTAAACGTGTGGGTTGAGAGTTCCAGCCCATTTTTTCTTCTTTTTTGCCGTAAATAATGCCATCTAAGTGAGCAGGAACCAACAATGACGAAACGCCTTTTGGTCCTGCCTCACCTGTGCGAGCCATTAAGACCAATACATCGGTAGAACCTGCTCCTGAAATAAAAGTTTTAGAACCATTGATGACATATTCATCGCCATCAAGAACCGCCGTGGTTTTCATGGAAGCCGCATCCGAACCTGAACCGGGCTCAGTTAAACAATACGATGCAAGTACTTCACCTGATGTGAGTTTTTCACCCCATTGTTCTGCGAGTTCATCACTAGCAAAACTGGTCACCATCCACGCACACATATTATGTATGGTTAAAAAGGCCGTAGTTGAGGTGCAATGCTGTGACATTTCTTCAAAAATGATAGAAGAATCAAGACGTGATATGCCTAAACCACCGTATTTTTCAGGTGAATAAAGCCCTAAAAAGCCTAATTCTCCCGTGGCTTTGATGACATCAATAGGAAAAATCGCCTCAGCATCCCATTTGGCAGCATTTGGTGCCATTTCACTTATAGCAAACTCACGAGCTGCTTGTTTAAAGGCTAATTGGTCTTCAGTTAAATTAAAATTCATGTTGTCCCCTTGTTTTATTAGTTACGCAAAGTTCGCTAAGAAGGCCGCAAAGAGCGCTAAGTTTTTATTTCATTACCTTTGCGTTCTTTGCGAAAACTTTGCGACCTTTGCGTTAAAAATCTTTTTATCTTAAATTAATCGACAAATTCGGTGCGTGATGTCCATCGGGGATATCACTTTCAAACCAACGTGATGTTACGGTTTTGGTTTCTGTGTAAAACTTCACCGCTTGTTTGCCGTAGGCGTGTTGGTCACCGTAAAAAGATTTTCTCCATCCTGTGAATGAGAAAAATGGTAATGGCACAGGTATTGGAATATTCACGCCAACCTGCCCTACTTTTATTTCATGTTGAAATTTACGGGCAGCTGCTCCTGAATTGGTAAAAATTGAGGTGCCGTTTCCATACGGATTATCATTAATCATTTTTATCGCATCTTCGATACTCTCT
>JALWML010000195.1 GCA_027083915.1 Lysobacterales bacterium
TTAGTCACATTTTGGAATGTGCTTTTTTGAAAATCGGTTTAACTCCCTCCTTTGCAAAGGAGGGCTGGGGTGGATTTTCTTCAATATAACTCGAAACTAAAAAAGCACTATTAGCCCTGCGAAATAATTATAAAATTAAGACTTTTCACTTACAAATTTAAACAAAGGTGCAAAGCATTGTTTGCATCTTCGATGTGCCTTTCGTATTCTTTCTGTTTTTTCATCGATTGAATTAATTCTTTTAATGGATTGATATATTTTTTTTCAGGCATTTCTATAATTGCATCCAAAACCCAATAACCATATTTCAAATTATTCAACTCCTTCACAACAGCATCTTTAACCCTTACATCTTTTCGTTTTGCTAAACCAATCATTGCTTCACCGCGAATTTCAGCATCCTTATTTTGTAGTTTTATAAATAAGGCACTTCTAATCTTTTCGCTGTCTTTTTTACATAAACTAGCCAATCCAAATACTGCCCAATTTTGTACATCATAATCACTATCACGTGATAATTGAATCAATCCATTAATAGCATTTTTATCTTCATGGTTACTCAAACCAGTAACAATGCCTTCACGAACAGAGGGATTTTTATGGTCGATTAAAAGCAACAAAGGGTTTATTGCTTTAACATCATTACGGTGCCCCAAAGAAAAAGCAGCACTTGCCACGACTTTATCATCAACATCATTCAATAAATGCAATAAAATTACCACTGATTCTTGATGGAAAAGTTTACGCTTAGCATTTCTCAACTGACCAAGAACATCAGCAGCCAACATTCTTTTTGCAGAATCTTTGGATTTAGAATATTCTTTCGCATTTTTAAAGACATCCTGACAACCACGCGAATGAATTTCAGCAACAATTGTCCAATAATTATCAACATCATTTTCATCAAGAGCTAAATCAAACAACTCGTAATAAGGCAGTTTCTTAACATCTAAAAATAGTTCGTTATTTGTTTTCATTTTTAGTAGTTCAACCCACCCATATAAATAGCAGGCATAAAAATACTCAGTGATAAAGCCATCGAGCCAGATATTAACAAAAGGCACACACTTAGTGCTTGATGGTAGAGGTAATATCGAGGTTTCATCAATAAGCTATTGGCTATGCTATTTTTTAGAATTTGATGAGTGATTTTAGCAAAGTTTAGCAATTGAAGGTATTTAGTTAGTAATGGTTTAAAATAGAGTAGTACAAAACCAACGGCTAATTCCAAGCCTCCAAAATCAATAACCATTAATAATTCTGGCATGTAATGAACTAGCACTGGAGTGGATAGAGCAAGTGCTCCCATCAAGAATCCTAAAATAATTTTCTTTGCTAAACTGTAGTTTTTCCATTCATTCATAACACAATTTTACAATCATCGATGTTTTTAACAAGTGTCATTAGTCACATTTTGAAAAGTGCATTTTTGAAACTCGATTTAGCTCCCTCCTTTGTAAAGGAGGGCTGGGGAGGATTTTTTTAATGCAATTCAGAACTTATAAGAAACAAAATACAAGCAATAACTAAACACTCGGCAACGGCTCATTATTGTCCATCATTCTCAGGTGTTCAAATACTTTGCGACGGTTCTTTTTGGTGTTGGCATTTTCTTTAGCAGCAGCACGAACTAATTGGCGCAGGGTTTGGATGTCGCCGTGGTCGTGGGTTTCATACAGGCTAGCGATTAGGTCATTGTCTTCTAGGACTTTTTCTTGCCACATTTGCAAAAAAGGTTGGCGGATTAGACCGGCTTCATGATTTCTTTCTTGAGATTCTAGTGCTTCAATAACGGCTTCATGATCAGTTTTGAGTAGTAATTTGCCAATAAATTGGAAATGGCGCTTTCGAGCGATATGACTTTTGATTTTTTTGGATGCAACAATGGCGTCAATGATAGATTCAGTTATTGGCAACTCAATTAGGATTGAATGCTTCATTTCTGCTAATTTATGTGCCAAATCAACCATAGAATGTGCATAATGTTTTTTTTGTGTGCGCGAATCGAACTCGATTTCGTTGTCGCTTGAACTGTTTGTTAAACCTTTTACCATGAAACTATATGAATACCATTAAAAATACCGAAGCGATTGTTGCAGAAATTTTAGAGACAGTAAAGAAAAAAGGCGCAAGTGATGCCGAAGTTGTTTATTCCAAAGGTTCGGGCTTATCAATTAGTGTGCGTAATGGCGATGTGGACACGGTTGAAAACTCCAATGATTTATCTCTTATTTTGACTGTGTATAATGGCAAAGCCAAAGGTTCTGCCTCTTCAGCAATCTTAGATAAAGACAGCATCAATTTAACCATCGAAAAAGCCTTAGAAATTGCTAAATTAACACAAGCAGATGAATATACGGGCATTGCAGAAAAAGAATTGTTGGCAAATTCAGCTAATTTTAAAGATTTATCCACTTACCATCCACGTGAGGTTTCTCCCGAATCCATGATTGAAATGGCAAAACAAGCTGAAAGCGCCACTTTAGAAACCAAAGGCGTGGTTGTGGATGAAGCAGGTATTTCTATGGGTGAAGGTTTGACTGTTTATGCTAATTCCAATGGTTTTATTGGCACAAAACAAGGTACAAATTCTTCCATGAGCGTGGTGGCTATTGCCGAAAAAGATGGTCAAATGGAACGCGATTACTGGTGGGATGCGACTCGCGATTTTAACAAGCTCATGCCAGCTGATAAATTGGGGCAAAAAGCAGCCCAACGTACCATTTCACGTATTGGTGCAAGCAAAGTTAAATCCTGTAAAGTGCCCGTTTTATTTGATGCAACTGTTGCTCAAGGCTTGGTTGGTCATGTGTTATCGGCCATTTCGGGCAGTAGCTTGTACCAAGAGGCGAGTTTTCTTAAAGATGATTTAAGCAAGCAAATATTCCCTAAATGGTTTGAAATCAACGAAGACCCTTTTGTCAAAGGTGGTTTTGCCTCACGCAATTACGATAGCAATGGAGTGGCTACCAAACAACGTAATATTATTGAACAAGGCGTGCTTAAGGGCTTTTTATTATCGGTGTATTCTGCCAGACGTTTGGGCTTAACAACAACGGGAAATGCTGGTGGTGCACATAATTTGTTTATCCAATCAGGCGATAAATCATTTGACGAAGCATTGAAAGAACTTGGTACAGGTTTGTATGTAACCAGTGTCATGGGGCAAGGCGTTAATACGGTTAATGGTGATTATTCTCGTGGCGCTTCTGGCTTTTGGGTGAAAAATGGTGAACTTCAGTTCCCCGTTAGCGAACTAACCATCGCCAGCAACCTCAAAGACATGTATAAAAATTTGGTATTGGTTGCAGGTGATATTGATAAACGCTCTAAAATTCAAACTGGCTCATGGTTAATTGAAGAAATGACTATTGCTGGGGATTAGTTAAGTTTTTTGAGCAGTATCTACGATATTTGTACATTTTACACTGTAAATAGAGCTAACCTAATTAGCTTAAATGAGTCGTTCTGCTAAATGCCCTAGCTCTAATCCAATTTCAAGAACAGTTATAGGAGTATCAATTAGTTTGTTGACTTGGTCAGCAAAGACTTTAAAGAAGTGTTCACGATAATGACCATTCTCAATCATTCTTTGTTCCCACTCTTGGGCTTTTTTGAGGTTATTAGTATTTTCCATCTTAATGCATTGTAGCTTACAGACTTACTGAAACAAGGCATCTAATTATCTCACTAGGGTTATTTCAAGTGATTTTATTATATAAATCAATTAAAATGGTGAAAGTTTATATTTAAAAGTTGTGAGGAGATTATGAAAAAAAGAAACAAATTAGTATTAAAGGCATTAACTGCTGCTCTTATGGGTTCTGCATTTACTGCTGCTAATGCTCAACAGATTATTGTGAATGAATTTTTGCGAGCTGGCAACCTAACCAGTACCAATGAATACATTGAATTAGTTTTGATGCAAGATTTAACTGCTGCACAATTAGAAGGTTTTTTTGTTGGTGATTCAACTAGTTCTACAGCAGCAAAATTTTCAGGGTATCAGTTTACTAATATGGCACCAATCGCAGCAACATTTTGTGCTGGAAGTATTATAACAATTGGTGGTGACACTGGTCCTGCTGCTGATTCTAGTTATGATCCAACTAGTAATGATTGGGCAATCACACTACTTACCAGTGGTGCAAATTTAACTGGTAATGGTTCAAATGGTGATTTAGCTGCAGGAGATGTGGCATATGTAGATACTGATGGAACCAACGGTAACAATACTATTTCAGCAAATGGTTTTGCCGTAGCATGGGACTCCGCTCCTGGTGCTTTTGCAAATAACGCCTCATTTCTCTTAACTAACCGCCCAAACAATAATACAGGTGCTTATTTAAATGATGTTTTGGCAAATGCGGCACTTGATGCTTCTTGGGTATCAGATGCTACTGCCGCCTTAACTCCCGGTGCTGTAAATGGAGGTGCAAATACCACTAGCATCCAAGCTCTTCAAGCCGCTGCTTTAGGAACTGTTACTATTTCTGGCACACCGACTATAGATGAAGGCAATGCTGGCAACACTGCTTTTACATTTACGGCAACTCGAACTGCTAGTTGTGTAGCTGCCAGTGTTGATTTTGCTGTAACCGGAACAGGTGCCAACCCAGCTGATGCTGCTGACTTTGGTGGTGCCCTTCCATCAGGAACTGTCAATTTCGCCGCTGGAGCCACAACAGGTACAATCACTGTAAATGTCAGTGGTGATACGACTGTTGAGACAGATGAAACATTTTTAGTGACACTATCAAATCCTTCTGGAGTGTCATTAGGTGCTACCGTCACCGATACAGGCACAATTACTAACGACGATGTTGTTGCTGCAAACATTTCTATAAATGACGCTTCTATCACTGAAGGCGATGCAGGCACAACCACTCTTGATTTTACTGTTTCACTAGACGTAACAGCTGATGTAACTGTACAAGTTGACACCTCTGATGCTACGGCAACTACTGCTGATTCTGATTATGTCGCAATTGCAGCACAAACAGTTACATTTACCAATGGCGGACCTTTAACTCAAACGGTTTCTGTAACCATCAATGGTGATACTGTTATTGAAGCAGACGAAACATTTAATGTTGATTTAACTAATGCAGTTGGTGCAACAATTACAGATAGCCAAGGTGTTGGTACAATTACTAATGATGATTCTGCTGGTTTTTCAGTTAATGATGTCAGTATAGTAGAAGGCAATGCTGGTACCAGTACTTTAAACTTTACTGTCAGCAAGGCAGGTAATGCTTCTGCTACTGTTGATTGGGCAACTTCTGATGGTACAGCAACAACCGCTGATAATGATTATGTGGCAGTTGCGGCAACAACATTGAACTTTACAGCAGCTCAAACAACACAAAATGTTTCTGTAACCATCAATGGTGATACAACAATTGAAGCAAATGAAACATTCAATGTTGATTTAACCAATGCCACTGGCGGTGCTACAATTACAGACAATCAAGGCATTGGAACAATCACAAACGATGATTCTGTTCAAGCAGTGTTAAGTGCAATTAAGTCTGTTTCTGGAAATTTACAACCTGGTGGAACTATCACTTACACGATTGATATTACAAACACAGGTCCTAACCCACAAAACGACAATGCTGGTGATGAGATGACAGATACACTGCCTTCTTCAATGGTATTTGTTAGTGCTTCAGCGACTTCTGGTACTGTTAGTAATGTTGGTAATGTGGTTTCTTGGAAT
>JALWML010000196.1 GCA_027083915.1 Lysobacterales bacterium
TTTTAAATGCAATGATAATAACACGCCTTGCTCTTTTGCCTCTTTAATCTGTGTGGCAAAAAATTCTCGCAATGCCTTTACACTCATCACCGATGCATCAATCATTTCATTTGCCAATAATGGTGTAGACTCTTTTAAAACTGTTGTGCCATCGGCATGGTTTAAGACAATTTTGACATCATCGGCTTCTTCAACCACAACAGATTGTTCACTGCCATAAAAATCCCCATCACTCATGTGTGCAACATGCGAGGTAGAATCTTTACTCCAGGCACCCATTGAATGAGGGTTATCTTTGGCGTATTGTTTAACAGGAGCAGCCACACGTCTATCCGAATTGCCTTCACGCAAAACAGGATTGGCCGCAGAACCTAAATTTTTAGCATAGCGCGCTTTGATTTCTCTTTCTTTGTCGTTTTCTGGCTCATCAGGATAATCAGGCACAGCATAGCCATCGACTTGTAGCTCAGCAATAGTTGCTTTGAGTTGTGGTACTGATGCTGAAATATTTGGTAATTTAATGACATTGGCTTCAGATTTTTTAACCAAGTCTCCTAAATAAGCCAAGTCATCACTTTTGCGTTGTTCTTCGGATAAAAACTCAGGAAAGTTTGCCAGTACTCGGCTTGATAGCGATATATCTTTGGTGTCTATATTAATACCTGCTGCTGATGTGAACTTTTTAACTATTGGTAAAAATGATCCCGTTGCCAAAGCAGGTGCTTCGTCGGTTAGGGTGTAAATAATTGTTGGCTTTGTCATGTTTAACTCCTGTGTGAATAACTAGGAACTTCTCCTAGTTTGAGAATGACATTATTATACTGGATTTCTCACCAATTTAACACCGAAATTATTAATGAACTGCGGCTTTAAAAGGGCATTGTTTGACGATATCGGCTTCGATTTGAAGTAGTTCCTCAAGGCGTTGTATTACGGTGTTTTCGTCGTAATATTTATGAGCCAAGGAGATAAATAGTTCGTAATGACGGTATTCAGCAGCTGCTAAACGTTGGTAAAAGTCTTTAACTTTAGGCTCAGTAAGTGCTTCTCCAACAATACCAAAACGCTCTGCTCCACGTTTTTCAACAATGCTAAACATCAACAACCTATCAAGCAGATAGTGCTTAGGGTCTTTTCGCATTGCTTTCATGAAAGTGCCGATATAAAAATTGGTTTTATCTGGGATTTGTTGCAACCCCCTTTTGAGCATGATTTTTATCACTTCACGAAAATGAGCCATTTCTTCCATGGCTAAATCAATCATTTCACGCACAATATCGTCTTTATCTGGATAGTGAACAACCATAGACATCGCCAAGGCTGATGCTTTGCGTTCATTGGCTGCATGATCAATTAAAAACGAATCAAAATCCGCCATAACGGCTTTGATCCATCGAGGATCAGTTTTACATTTGAGGTTGTAAGAGTGCATTAAAATTCTTTTTAATAATTTTCTTTGTCGTCTTGTGTGTTTATATTTTGTTCCAAGTTGGCGTTACCATTGCGCGCAGGATGTGAGCGTATATTAATACGTGACCATTTGAGCACATAAGGGAGCGCCAAATCGGGACAAAAGATGAATGCACATGACTACAAAGCGTGACGTTCAGCGATAAGCTTCTTAATCTCACCAATTGCCTTGCCAGGGTTCAATCCCTTAGGACATGTATTGGTACAACTCATAATTGTATGACACCTAAATACCTTGAATGGATCTTCTAAATCTTCCAACCGCTCGCCTGTGTATTCATCACGTGAATCAGCTAAGAAACGGTAGGATTGCAATAAAACAGCAGGTCCTAAGTATCTATCGCCATTCCACCAATAACTTGGGCAAGATGTTTGGCAACAAGCACATAAAATACACTCGTACAAACCATCAAGTTTTTCACGGTCTTCAATCGACTGTAATCGTTCTGCATCAGGTAAAGGCACAGAATCTGTTTGCATCCATGGTTGAACTGATGCGTATTGTGCATAAAAATGAGTTAAATCTGGAACTAAGTCCTTAATGACATCCATATGTGGCAATGGATATATCGCAACTGTATCGTTGCAATCTTTCATTGATTTGGTACATGCTAAGGTATTTGTGCCATCAATATTCATCGCACAACTACCACAAATGCCCTCACGGCATGAACGGCGATAAGTTAGGGTTGTATCAATTTCATTTTTGACTTTGTTTAATGCATCAAGCACCATTGGACCACAGTTATCCATATCAATTTCAAAAGTATCTGTACGTGGATTTTCACCTGTATCTGGATCCCAACGGTAAACTTTTAATTTACGGATATTTGTCGCACCTTCGGCTTTAACGTATTTGCCTTTGGTGATTTTTGAGTTTTTTGGTAAGCTAAATTCTGCCATTTTAGTACACCCTTTTTGCTGGTGGAATAACTTCACATTCATCGGTTAAGGTATTCATGTGAACCGGACGGTATTTGAAAGAAACTTCATTGTTATTATCGAAATAACTCAAAGTATGTTTCATCCAATTTTCATCGTCTCTATCTGGAAAATCTTCACGGGCATGAGCTCCACGTGATTCCTTACGGGCTTCTGCTCCAAAGATAGTCACTTTGGCTTGTGCCATTAAGTTTCGTAGTTCCAAGGCTTCGATTAAATCGGTATTCCAAATCATGGAACGGTCGGTTAATTTAAGGTCTTGGTATTTTTCTACAATTTTTGAGACTTTTTCACAACCTTCAGAGAGAATTTCACCTGTTCTAAAGACTAATGCGTGTTTTTGCATGGTTTGTTGCAGTTCTAAACGCAAATCTGCACAAGATTTATCACCGTCTGCTTGGCGAATTTTATCAAAGTCTTCCATGATTTTTTCAATCGCATCGCCTTGTAAATCTTTGTGCTTGGTTCCGGGTTTAACTTTATCCGCAACTCGGTGGGCAACCGCACGTCCAAAGACAACAATATCGAGCAAGGAATTTGAACCCAGTCTGTTAGCACCATGCACCGAAACACAAGCAGCCTCACCAATGGCATAAAGACCTGTTACGACTTTATCAGGATCATCACCAACTTTATTCACCACTTCACCGTGGTAATTGGTTGGAATACCGCCCATATTATAATGAGCCGTAGGAATAACTGGAATTGGCTCTTTGCTAACATCAACACCTGCAAATATTTCAGCCGATTCGGCAATGCCAGGCAAACGCTTATTAATCACGTCAGCACCCAAGTGCTCTAAATGTAAGAAAATATGATCGCCTTTTTCGCCAACTCCACGACCTTCATTGATTTCCATAGTCATTGCACGAGAGACAACATCTCGGGATGCCAAATCTTTTGCAGAAGGTGCATAACGTTCCATAAAACGCTCGCCTTCGCTGTTGGTTAAGAATCCACCTTCACCACGACAACCTTCGGTTATCAAACAACCTGCACCATAAATGCCTGTTGGGTGAAATTGTACAAATTCCATATCTTGCAAAGCAAGTCCTGCACGTAAGACCATGCCGTTGCCATCACCTGTACACGTATGAGCGGATGTACATGAAAAATAAGTTCGCCCATATCCGCCTGTGGCTAAAATAATGGCATGTCCTCTAAATAGATGAACTGAACCATCTGACATATCAATGGCAATAACGCCTTTGCATTCGCCATTTTCCATCACTAAATCAACAGCAAAATATTCAATAAAGAAGTTGGCATCGTGTTTGAGTGATTGTTGGTATAAGGTGTGTAAAATGGCATGACCTGTTCTATCGGCTGCTGCACAAGTTCGTTGAGCTGGAGCCCCTTTGCCGTATTCAGTGGTCATTCCACCAAATGGACGTTGATAGATTTTACCTTCTTCTGTTCGTGAAAATGGCACACCTTGATGCTCAAGTTCAATGACTGCAGGTACCGCTTCACGACACATGTATTCGATTGCATCTTGATCACCTAACCAATCTGAACCTTTAATGGTATCATACATGTGCCAACGCCAATCGTCTTTGCCCATATTACCCAAAGAGGCACTCATGCCACCTTGAGCGGCAACCGTGTGAGAACGTGTCGGAAAAACCTTTGTGACACATGCCACCGATAATCCTTCTGCTGCCAATCCCATGGTTGCACGCAAACCAGCTCCGCCAGCTCCTACGACTACTGCATCAAACTTATGTTCGATAATTTTGTAGCCTTTAATTGTTTTTGATTCTGACATAATACTTTCCTATGAAACCAATTTGAATAATGAGAAAAATGTTGCCACAACCATGGCAAACATTGCAAATTTAACTAGCGTTAATAAAGTTAGAGCCATGGCTTTGCCATGCACATAATCTTCGATAATCACTTGCAAACCAAGGCTTGCATGGTAAACAACAGTAATTGTCCACAATGCCATTAATAGTGCTGGAATTGGATTGTGTAACCATTGCATTAAGGCATCTGGAGCAAGAGATTCCATTGTCATTAATGAGACAACAAACCAAATCCCAAGAGGAACCATTAACACAGCAGATAAACGCTGCATCCACCAATGACCAAAGCCGTGTTTGGCAGTGCCTAATCCTTTGACTCTTTTTGTTTCTGTTCTGTATTGCATGTTATCCTCCTACGACCCAAGTAACAACTGTCAGAACAAGGGCAACAATAATGACAAATATGCCAGAACGATTAACCTGTTCCAATTCAAAGCCTTTGCCCACATCCCAAAACAAGTGGCGAATGCCATTGCAAAAATGGTAGAAAAAGGCAAAAGTAAAAGCCATTAATACTATTTTTCCAAATCCCGAAGAAAAGAAAGCATGGATAGCAACAGCCATATCCGACATATAGGCTAAAGAAAACAACCATAACACCAATACTACAGCGCCGAAGGACAACCCTAAGCCTGTTAAACGATGCAATATGGAAAGCTTGGCAGACAAAGGCATTTTATATACCTGAATATGCGGCGACAAAGGTCTATTCGATGTGTTCATTAACAACCCCTTTAAAAGATTTATAAGGTTCGAGTGTAGCGAAATGCACTCATTAAAAATAAATAATCTGTGTATTTATTCGGTGTTGTTATTATAATAGATTTTCGATTATTCAGTAAGGTATTTTTTCATGAGCAAGCAAGATAATACTAAAAATTTAACATCCATCAATTCTTTGTGTTCTGTCATCGAGTTCTCTGGCGATGGAGTCATTGATTTTTTGAATAATTTAATAATTTCTGATATAGCTTCATTACAAGTAAATCACCTTTATTATTCAGCCTTATGCAACCCCAAGGGAAGGATTATATCCAGTTTTTTTATTCTTATTAATAACTCAAAACATATCTTTTTGTTCTGCCCTAAAAACATGGAATCTCAATTACTGCAATTTTTTAACCTTCGTAAATTTCGTTTAAAAATATCAATCACAAGCTCTAATCCCTCAAGTGAATTTTTCTTAAATCAGGATAAGAATAACTTTTACACTATCCTAAACTCCAGCTCGTCTACAGATTTTTATCTCTCACTTTTCAAAAACAATTTACCTTGGATTAATGCAGATTCAACAGAAAAATTTATCCCTCAACATGTTAATCTAGACCAACACGAAAATATTATGAGTTTTACCAAGGGCAGATATCCCGGGCAAGAAATAATTGAAAGGTTAAAATATTTAGGAAAAATAAAAAAGCGCATGAAACTTATTGAATCACATTCAAAAGAAGATATCGAACTCAACTAC
>JALWML010000197.1 GCA_027083915.1 Lysobacterales bacterium
TATCGCCAATAAGTTCAAAATCTTTATGCTCTTTATGTGGAAAAACTAACTTCATTACGAAATCCTACGTCATTTATTATTCGCAAAATTATAACAAAATTATCACTTAAACTTAAAGCTTATTTCGCATAATTAGTAGCATTAATACACTCAAATGATATAATTACATCATTTCCAATCTATTCGTCATTTCTGTGTAGCATTCTTACCCTAAAATGGCAATAGTCATTAATTAACTTTCTACTTAATTTGAGAACTTTATATGAAAATATTAGTAGCAATTAAACGCGTAGTTGACTTCAATGTACGTGTTCAAGTAAAACCCGATGGCAATGGTGTCGCAACTGATGGCGTCAAAATGAGCATCAATCCATTTGATGAAATTGCCATTGAAGAAGCTTTGCGCATTAAAGAAGCTGGGAAAGCAGATGAAGTCATTGTAGTAACTATCGGCTTAAGTGATGCTCAACAACAATTAAGAACAGCTTTGGCAATGGGTGCTGATCGTGCAATTTTGATTGAATCAACTACAGAAGTTCAATCATTAAAAGCTGCTACAAGCCTTTTAAACATTGTCGAAAAAGAGCAACCAGGCCTAGTCATCATGGGTAAACAAGCCATTGATGATGACAATAATCAGACACCACAAATGTTAGCAACCCTATGGAAACGTCCACAAGCTACATTTGTTTCCAAACTAGAGATTAATGGCAATACAGCACTAGCAACTCGCGAAGTTGATGCTGGGCTTGAAACCTTAGAAATCAATTTACCTGCTGTCATTTCAACTGATTTAAGATTAAACGAACCTCGCTTTGTTAAATTACCTGACATAATGAAAGCCAAGCGCAAACCGTTAGACACAATGACAATTGAGGAAACTTTAGCGGGCTTTAATGATAATGAATTAAGCATTGAAAAATATGAATCTCCACAACCACGCCAAAAAGGAATCATGGTTGAAAGCGTAGATGAACTAGTAGCACAACTAAAAGAAAGAGGGTTAGTTTAATGAGCAAAATTTTAATCTTGGCACAACATGATGGCAATACAATTAATCAGGGCACATCAAAGGCCATTACTGCAGCTCAACAAATCGAAGGAGCTAACATAGACTTAGTAATTTTTGCCGACGATACCAGCACAATTGCGACAGAAGCCGCAAAATTGTCCGGTATTGATACCGTTCATGCAGTAACAACAAGCAATGAAAACTGGAAGTTAGCTCAAGGCATAGCACCAAAATTTGCCGAGCTTGCAGCCAATTACAGTCATGTGTTTGGTCCATCCACCACTTTTGGCAAAGATGTTATGCCTTGTGTAGCAGCCCTACTCGGTCAAAATCAAATCAGCGACATCATGCAAATAATAAATGCCAATACTTTTAAACGCCCTATTTATGCAGGAAATGTTGTGATTACTGTCAAATCTGAACATGATAAAATTATTGCTACTATTCGTACCGCGTCATTCAAAACAGGTGACATGACTTCAGGTTCTGCCACTATTGAGAACCACAGCATTGATAATGCACAAAATGATACCAAATTTGTTTCACTTCAGACTGGAAATTCTGAACGCCCAGACCTTCAAACAGCTAACAAGGTAATTTCTGGTGGTCGCGGATTAGGTAGCGAAGAAAACTTTGAACTCATGTATAAATTGGCTGATAAGTTAGGAGCCGCAACTGGCGCCTCTCGTGCCGCAGTTGATGCGGGTTATTGCCCAAATGAAATGCAAGTCGGTCAAACAGGCAAAATCATTGCACCTGACCTCTATATGTCATTTGGAATATCTGGTGCTATACAGCATTTAACAGGCATAAAAGATGCTGGTACCATCGTTGCTATCAACAAAGATGGTGATGCGCCAATTTATGAAGTCGCAGACATTGGCTTAGTAGGCGATTTATTCAAAATTGTTCCAGAATTAATGGAAAAACTTTAGAATTAAATACTGTATTTGTATAAAAAGTTAAAGGGTTCATATTTGAACCCTTTTTTGTTTTATAAACAAAACCTTTCTATGCCGATATATTTTATAAAAGACTCGCCTCATAAGTATTCTGCATCAAAGTCGCTACTGTCATTGGACCTATACCACCAGGTACAGGAGTAATCCACTTAACTTTATCCTTAACAGCATCAAAATCAATATCGCCGCAAAGCTTACCATTTTCTTTCCGATTGATTGCCACATCAATGACAGTACATCCATCTGGCACCCATTCAGATTTCACAATCCCAGGTTTACCGATAGCCACACACAATATATCCGCACAACGAACGTGCTTTTCCAAGTCCTTAGTAAAACGGTGACAAACGGTAACAGTCGCTCCAGCATAAAGCATTTCAAGCATTAACGGACGACCAACAATATTGGATGCGCCAACAATAACCACATGCTGAGATTTTGGAATAATATCATAAGCGTGCAACAAGGTCATCACTCCACGGGGTGTACAGGGACGTAAACCTGGTTGTCTTAAGGCTAACCTTCCGACATTTTCTGCATGAAACCCATCAACGTCTTTATTGGGTGCAATTCGGTTAGTAATTTCATTCTCATTGATGTGTTTTGGCAAGGGCAATTGCACTAATATTCCATGAATAAGTTCATCTTCATTAAGCTCATCAATCAATTGAAACAACTCTCTTTCAGAAACCGTGCGAGGAAACTTGTAAGAAACTGAATTAATGCCAGCTTTTTCACAAGCTTTAACTTTATTTCTGACATATATTTCTGAAGCAGGATTATCTCCCACTAAAACAACGGCTAAGCCAGGTGGTGGATGGCCCTTATCGATTCTTTTTGTAATCTTCTCGCCAATTTCAGCGATTAATTGTTGGGAAATTAATTTACCGTCTAGTATTTGTGCTGTCATGTTGTCATGGTTAATGATAAAATCTAATTTTAACACGCAAATACTGTAATGGATAAAGAAATAGAAATTAAAGCCAAAGCTTTTGATCGATTAATTAATCATTTGGATAATCGCAGAGATGTTCAAAATATAGATTTAATGATTCTTGCCAACTTTTGTCGCAATTGTTTATCTAACTGGATGACAGAAGAAGCAAAAGATTTAGGTATTGAACTAGCAAAAGATGAGGCTCGTGAGTATGTCTATAAGATGCCCTATCCTGAGTGGAAAGAAAAATACCAAAAAGAAGTCTCTGATGAAAAGTTAGCTGCATTTAAACAAGCATTCAAAAACAAAGGTTAAACACAACGAGGAAACTGCAAATGTCTATTAAAATCATACAAGTCAACTACAACAATGAACAACAAGGTACTCATTTAATAGAAATGCTTGATTGTTATGCCAATGACCCAATGGGTGGTAATGAGGCACTATCAGATTATGTTGCTCAAAACTTAGTTCATGAACTCTCTAACCGTCGGGATGCTATTAGTATTTTGGCCTATGTTGAAGGACAACCTGCTGGATTATTAAATTGCTTTGAAGGCTTCTCAACTTTCAATTGTAAACCTTTGATAAATATACATGATTTAATTGTTGCTACTGAGTTTCGGGGTTTAGGATTAAGCACTAAAATGCTTACTATGGTGGAAGAGATTGCAAAAGAAAAAGACTGCTGCAAATTAACCTTAGAAGTTTTACAAAATAATATTATTGCCATAAATTCTTACCGTAAATTTGGTTTTTCTCCTTATGAACTTGATCCAGTTATGGGTCGAGCTGAATTTTGGGAAAAAAAGCTGTGAAGATTGTTTTGAAAATCTTTATCATCAGCTTATTTATGAGCTTATTATCTTGCACTAAAAATCATGATGAACAAATAATTCAGACACAATCATCATTAAAACCGTGCTCAAAAGAAGCAAAACTATGTGCAAACGGGCACGTAGTTGGCCGCAACCCAGCAAACAACTGTAAATTTGACTCCTGTGAACAAATCAAGAACAACTCAAAAAAACTCTGTACTGCTGATGTAAAACAGTGCGCTGATGGTACATTCGTCGGTAGGGATGCAAGTAACAATTGCCAATTTCCTGCCTGTGCTGATAGATTTAACTGAATATTTCAGAGACCTTTAAACACAATCTATTAAAATTTAAACTGATAAATTTTTAAATTTTATGTCATAATAGAATTTTTGAGAACTTTGTAAGAATTTGGAGCCGTGGAATAAAGACAAAAAACTCCAATCAAAGTAAGAAAAGAGTAAAACAACCTGTTATTAATACGTATCATCCATGATGCTTTTTTCACTCATGTGGAGTAATGTGATTTTTTATTATTTCCAAGAGAAAAAAGTTTATAGATAGCGTCAAATCCTTTCTAATGGGTTTTTATTTGGTTTGGGGAAACTAAGTAAACTTAATCCTTGTTCACTTACAAAAAAATTAAATATTTGACCAACAGAGAGCTTTGTAAAACTCTCCATAATAATAAATAGAAACTATGTTTTTAAAAAATAATATATATGCATTTTTAGCAAATTTCATCATTCCTTTTTGTGTTGTTTCTGCATTGAATAACCCTAGCCAGGCTATATTTATATGGCCTAGTGTTGGTATCGGGGTAATTTCAGCTTTAGTTTGGGGATATAAAATTATTCCTGCTTTATACTTAGCACAACTTTTACTCAACTTCGCACTTTATCCAAATGACCAATTTGTATTAAGCAACTTGCTTATTAATAATCTATTTATTCTTACTGGTCTGGTTCAGTACTATGTCGGTGCTTTTCTCATTCGTTATTTTATTGGCCACCCCAACCCTTTAATATCAAGTCACTCAATTATAAAACTGTATCTGCTTATTGGCCCTCTTATAGCACTCATTTCAACAACTTTAAACAGCCTTGCAAAATTTTTCTTATCAACAAATATTAGTAGCATATCAATCTTTTCTCATTATTTGGATTGGTGGTTCGGCGACTATATTGGCTTTGTTATATTTGCTCCTCTTTTATTAGTGGTAATTGGTCAACCAAGATCAATTTGGCGACCTCGTTATTTAACACTTGTTTTACCTGTTTTATTAACTCTTATTTTCATTATTTTTCTCTACAATAAAACAGAGTTTTCCGATAAACAAAGATTAAAAGATAATTTTAGCACGAAATCAGAACTCATCACCACTATCATCAACCAGAAACTTAACTGGATAAATGAATTTCTTAATGCTGGTTTAAGTCATTTTTTGCCTTTTGAAAAGTGGGAGGATAAATTTGAAAGTTTTTTGACTACAGCTGGAGATTTTAATGATTCAATTATTGGTATCGCTTGGATTAATGAAAATAGTAACATTAAATTTTTCCAACCTCACAAGCAAAATGACAGCCGATTTAATTTAATACAACAAATTAATTATAAAGATTTTCTCAAAACTACATTATCAAAAAATAGAACCAGCTATCATGAGAATTCTAAATTATTTAGCAATACATATCAATTTATCAAAACAAAAGCAAAGACAACAATTGTTATATTTCACGACCCAATCAAGTTAATCACTAACATACTAGATTCTTATGACTTTTATGATACTCAAGTGAGTATCACTCTTGAAGACTTAAATAAACCACTCAATCTTAGAGAAGTTAATAAACCTATTTTTAATGATTTTTCAGTTCAATCTGTAATAACTTTTTCCAAAGATACATGGGCAATAAACTATCAGCCTACACT
>JALWML010000198.1:0-1983 GCA_027083915.1 Lysobacterales bacterium
TTATGGCGGTTTATCTGAAACAGCCTTGTATTATATTGGCGGCATTATCAAACATGCCCGTGCGATTAACGCCTTTTCAAATGCAGCAACCAACAGTTATAAGCGTTTAGTTCCAGGTTTTGAAGCGCCAGTCATGTTGGCTTATTCAGCTCGAAATCGTTCGGCATCAATTCGTATTCCTTTTGTTGCTAATCCAAAAGGACGTCGAATCGAAGTTCGATTTGGTGATTCCATGGGCAATCCTTATTTAATGTTTGCTTCCATGTTGATGGCTGGACTTGATGGCATTAAAAACAAAATTCATCCAGGTGAAGCGATGGATAAAGATTTATATGATTTACCACCTGAGGAAGAAAAAGGTATTCCTACGGTTTGTCACTCACTTGACCAAGCCTTAGAAGCCCTTGACAAAGACCGTGAGTTTTTGAAAGATGGTGGTGTTTTTGACGATGATACTATTGATGCTTACATTGAGTTAAAGATGCAAGAAGTCACGCGTTTACGCATGACAACTCACCCAATTGAATTTGATATGTATTACTCATTATAATATTAACCCGGCGGTATAATACCGTCGGGTTAATAGTACGTAACGATTATTCACAATTGAAAAAAATGCCTATTTGTAAAAATAGGCATTTTCGTTTAAAATCATACAACTTATTATAATTTAGGAGATATAAAATGGGTATGATGTCAGAGTTTAAAGATTTTGCCATGAAGGGTAACGTCATTGATATGGCTGTAGGTATTGTCATTGGTGGCGCATTTGGTAAAGTCGTTACGTCATTTGTAAACGATATTATTATGCCACCAATAGGCATGTTAATTGGCGGAGTGGATTTTTCAGATTTAGGACTTGTGTTGCAAGAAGCCACTGCTGATTCCGATGCTGTCACCTTAAGTTGGGGCAACTGGGTACAAACATTGGTTAACTTTTTAATTATCGCTTTCTCTATTTTTATGGTTGTTAAAGCCATGAATAGCGCTAAGAAAAAGGAAGAAGAAAAACCTGCTGCTCCTCCAGAGCCATCAAAGGAAGAAGTTTTATTAACTGAAATTCGAGATGCATTAAGGAAATAGAAGGAAATAAATAGTTTTAATCTATTTCCAACTATAAAATTAAGCCTCAATTTACTTGAGGCTTTTTTTATGTCTTTTAAAACCACACAAATAACAACAAATGATAAGTCAAAATTTTATGCCCTGTTACAAAAACAAGTTCAGGCACTCTTAAGTACTGAAACCAACCTGATTGCTAATGCTGCCAACTTATCTAGTCTACTATTCAATACATTAACTCAGGTTAATTGGGTTGGATTTTATTTCAAAGATGGCGATGAATTAACTCTTGGACCATTTCAAGGTCAAGTCGCTTGTACACGAATTCCACTGGGTCAAGGGGTTTGTGGAATGGCTTTTAGTAAAAACAAGACCTTAAGAATTGCTGATGTCAACGCCTTTGCTGGACATATTGCCTGTGACTCTGCCAGCGCATCTGAAATTGTTATTCCACTAACTGTAAACAACAAACTCATCGGTGTTTTGGATATAGATAGCCCAATTCTGAACCGTTTTGATGAGCAAGACCAACAACAACTTGAAGCCATTGCCCACATATTTTGTCAATCGGTAGCAATAAGCTAAACTTTAGGTCTTAATAAATTATCCTTGTTTCATTATTATTCGATTTACCTTGATGTGATGAATATACTTAAATCATCAAAACTAATGATACAATATAAATTATGAATAAAAGAACTCAATTGCTCACCTGGCAACAACAGGGTCGTATTAAGGATATTGATAAAAGCCTAGAAATAACACAGGCTAATATTGAACCGAAGACATGGTTCGATTTTATCAGTAAAAACTTAATTATCTTAGGGTTTGTTTCACTGGCTGTGGGCGTTATTTTCTTCTTCGCCTATAATTGGAATGAAATGACTAAAATGACCAAGTTCCTATTGCTGCAATCCCTAC
>JALWML010000198.1:1993-5649 GCA_027083915.1 Lysobacterales bacterium
ACCCAAACAAAAAAATACTCACACCCATCAACGGGGTTGCTGGTTTTTATTGCCTTACTCATCGGTGCATTGTTTGCTCTTTTCGGTCAAACTTACCAAACAGGAAAAGACCCTTGGCAATTATTTTTACTATGGTCAATTTGTATAACACCCATTGCTTGGGTATCCAGAAACAGTATTTTGTGGATTATGTGGCTGGCATTAATCAATATTAGCTTATTTTTATACCTACAAATACACAGATGGTTTTGGAGTATATTTTCTTTTAATGAAGCAGACACATTGCTTTATGCCTTGATCAATGCAGGTGCTGCTTTGTTGTTCTTTTTTGTCGTGAAGATTAAAGATACCAGTAAATCAAATTTGGCCTTTTATGCCGCAAGTCTGAGTGCTTTTATTGCTTTTACTTGGGTAAGTCTTTACGCGGTTGTTGGCAATGAATATCAATTTATCTATTTAACGGTGTATGTGCTGTGGATGGCAGCAACCTTTTACCTTTTCAGGCTCAAGTCCTTAGATGTGATGTTGTTATCAGCTTGGTCTTTATCTGCAATATTTTTCATCATGTTCGTATTGACACGGCTATTTGAAAATGCCTTTAACGCTGGTACATTTTTGTTCTTCAGTATCGCATTGATTGCCATGACGGCCTTTGCCAGTAAATGGTTGATGCAGTTACTCAAAGAAGCACATGGAGAAGCATCATGAGTGAAGTTAAAAAATTATGGCAACAATTAAGCCAAGCCAACCTTGTTGAAGGAGACTATCCTGAACATGAGAGCCTTGAAAAACCGTGGTATCTTCGTTTGTTGCAAGGCGTAGCGGGTTGGTTTGCTGGTTTTTTAATGTTGGGCTTTTTTGCACTGATGTTTTCAGCTTTGTTTAAAAAAGATGCACACACACTGTTAATGGTTGTTGGCATTTTATGTTCTGCGAGCGCTTATTTAATTTTTAAACGTAAACACAATGATTTTCTTAATCAGCTCGCCATGGCATTAAGTTTAGCTGGACAAATAATGTTTGCTTTTGCTGTGTTTGAGAGTATCTTTCGCATAAATAGTTCTGGTCTTTTTATTTTGGCGGCTTACCAAATGATTTTAGTGTTTTTATTACCAAACTACATGCACAGATTATTAACCGCTGGCTTTGCCTTAATTGCATTTATAACGGGATTACAGGAAATAGGTCTGGCAGGGATTGGCTCAGCAGTCATAGCCGTTGCATTGAGTTTGATTTGGCTAAAAGATAAAAAGTGGCGTCACTATCAACCCTTATGGGAACCGATTGGTTATGGGCTTTCTATTGCCTTGGTTTATAGTCAAGTGTTTATCTTAAGCCAACGGTATATTTTTAGGTACAAGGAAATTGATACATTGAATTGGCTAGTAACAAATGAAGCCTTTTTAAGTAGCCTATTAGTGGCACTGGTTTTTATCAACCTCGTGTGGGTCACACTCAAAGAATTTAAGGTACCGCTCAAATCAAAAGAAGCCTTATTGGCTCTGTTGTTTTGTTGCATTGTTGTTGCCATGAGCTTTTATATTGTTGGCATGAGTACGGGTTTACTGCTTATTTTATTGGGGTTTATTCGAAACCGTAAAGTCTTGATAGCCATCGGCATCTTTTCAGCGATGGGCTTCATCTCTTGGTATTACTATAATTTACACATGACCTTACTGGTAAAATCTTTGATACTGATAGGTATTGGTATCGCCATGCTTGTGGCTTATGCCCTTTTTAATTACCTCTATTCGTCAAATAAAAATACTAAACGGGCATTATTTAGATTCTCTCTACCAACAACTAGTCAGTGGATTGTTGTCGCAACGGTTGTACTGGTTCTTGGCGCTGTCACCATAAACATCAGTAAAAAAGAAGACTTAATCACCCATGGAGATAAATTATTATTTAGTTTAGGACCCGTTGATCCACGTTCAATCATGCAAGGCGATTACATGCGATTACGCTTCGAATTGGCAACCCAAATAGCTGCAAAATTACAACAACTCAACACACAAAACACCATTCCACAATATAATGGCTTTGCCGTGGTTGAGAAGGATGATAAGGGCATTGTTACTTTCGTGGATTTATACCACAATCAAGACTTAACCCAAAACCAATTCCTAATTCCCTATAAAAATCGAAACCACCAAATACACTTCACCACCAATGCCTTTTATTTCCAAGAAGGCAAAGCCTCACATTTTCAACAAGCCCGTTTCGGCGAGTTTCGGTATAAAAATGGTGAAATGATTTTGGTGAACATGGTGGATAAGGATTTTGAGGTATTGTAAAGGGTTGTTGGTTTGTCTCTCTGAATGAACATAAGTAACGCAGAGGTTATGAAAAAGTACTAGTAAGTGTAAATTTTCGAGCAGAACAGCAACGCCTTGTTATACCACACTACTTGATTTCTTCTACCCACTTTGGAATCAGTTGTTTTAGATGATTAGCATCATTTTCAGTGGTAATCATGCTTGCACCATTTGATGGACATCTCTGTAATAATTGCAATATTTTCTCACTGTACACTTTTTTCACACGCAAATTTTCAACTGAACTAGCTTGAATTACACACCGTATATAGTTATTTGCATTACGATGACGACCTATAACTACAAGGCTTTCACACATACCTGGGTATGAACCAATAATATGTAATTTTGCACCAGCTTTAAATTTACGTAAACCTGATTTTATTTCATCACCATTAGGGCCAAATGGTATTTCCGATTTTACATTAGAATCAATACACCAATATTCTTTTGTAGGTTCAATTTTCATAATATTTACTATTTCAACTTTTTAAATTACGATACTCAATGAGATACCTGCCTTCGCAGGTATGACGGGTGTTTTTAATACCTTTGAGAGCTTTGCGCTTTCTTAGCGGTCTTTGCGTTATGCTTTAAAAACCTCTGCGCAGCTCCGTGTTTCCTCTGTGAACCTCAGTGTTACTTTTTTTCAAAAAATACGATTCCCAAGGAGATTGCCGCGTCGTTCCTCCTCGCAATGACCGTTTTATTTAATTTTCTTTGCGTGCCTTCGCGCTTTCTTTGCGAGCTTCGCGTTACGCTTTTCTTATATCACTTTCGAGAACTTCTGCCCTGTTTGTTTTCTGAGGTAAATATCAAATACCATGCAGATGTTACGGATGAGCAAACGACCTGCTGGGGTGACTTCGATGCTTTTTTCATCCATTGTTAACAGCTTGTCTTGTTGCATTTGTTGGAGTTCTTCTATTTCTTGGGCAAAATATTTGCCAAAATCAATGGAAAATTCTTTTTCTATCTTTGCAAAATCTAAGGCGAAGTGACAGGCCAAGTGTTGAATAACGGCTTTTCTTAACACGTCGTCATCATTCAATAAATATCCGCGATAAATCGGTAATTCACCTCGATCTAAAATGGCATAGTATTGTTCTGTTGATTTTACATTTTGGCTAAAGGAGCTGTTTACCGAACTGATAGATGATACCCCTAATGCCACTAAGTCTAATTCTGCATGGGTGGTATAGCCTTGGAAGTTGCGCTGTAAGGTACCATTAGCTTGTGCTATTGCCAGTTCGTCATCGGGTTTGGCAAAGTGATCCATGCCAATATAGACATAACCTGCCAGAGTTAGTTTTTCTATGGTCATTTGCAATATGGCTA
>JALWML010000199.1 GCA_027083915.1 Lysobacterales bacterium
GTCCTGATGGTGGAGATGGTGGTAAAGGTGGCGATGTTATTTTAATCGGTGATGAAGGACTAAATACCTTAATTGATTTTCGCCATAAGAAAAACTTCGAAGCCGAGCGTGGTGTCAGTGGTCGTGGTCGTCAAATGTACGGTAAGCAAGGCGATGATTTAATTATCAAGGTTCCTGTAGGTACTGAAGTCTATGATTTGGAAATGGATACCAAAGTGGGCGACATCACTGAACATAAACAAACCTTAATTGCGGCAGCAGGTGGTAAAGGTGGTCTAGGTAATATGCACTTTAAAAGTTCGCGCAACCGTGCACCACAACAATTCACACCAGGTGAAGAAGGTCAAATCAGACAATTACGTTTAGAACTTAAGGTTTTAGCCGATGTAGGTCTTCTTGGTTTTCCCAATGCTGGTAAATCAACCTATGTTGATGCCGTTTCGAGTGCCAAACCAAAAATTGCTGATTATCCATTTACTACACTCTACCCTGCTTTGGGTGTTGTCAGTATCGATTCTGAAACGTCATTTGTTGTAGCTGATATTCCAGGGCTTATCGAAGGTGCTGCTGAAGGGGCTGGGCTTGGCATTCAATTTCTAAAACACTTGCAGCGCACAGGTTTACTGCTGCACATGGTTGAATTACCTGCCTATGAAGGCATGGCAGATCCTGTGGAACAATTTAAAGCATTAGAAATTGAATTGGAAAAGTTCTCTAATGAGTTACAAGGAAAAGAACGTTGGTTAGTATTCACAAAATCAGACTTAATGGCAAAAGATACCGTTAAAGAGAAAGTAAAAGAATACGTTAAAGAATTGAACTGGAAGAACCCTGTTTTTGTTATTTCATCCATTGCGAGAACAGGTCTTAATGAATTAAACCAACACATTGCTGATTATTTGAGTAAATCTGATGAAGATATTTGGGATTAAAAACTGCGATAAGATTAAAAAAACCATACTGTGGTGTGCAAAAAATGAGCGCATGTGTGAGTTTCATGACTACCGTGTTGATGGTATAGATAAAAATTTAGTTGAATCTTTTTTGTCTCAACATTCAATGGAAGAACTGGTCAACAAACGAAGTACCACATGGCGAACATTATCAGATGAAGAAAAATCCAACTTATCAGTCGATTTAATTATTGCCAACCCAACTTTATTGAAACGTCCAATTGTTGAAATTGATGGCCGATATTACATTGGTTATTTTCCTGAAGAATGGGCTTAATTAAACAGAGTTTTATTATTGGTGGGCAAGACCACCCTACGACAGGTTAAAACCATGTCTAATTATGATGTCATCACACTTAGTCAAGAATTGATCAAAAGGCAATCCATTACTCCGAATGATGAAGGGTGTCAGCAACTTCTAGCACAATTATTAAGTGATGCTGGGTTTCAAATTGAACACAAACGCTTTGGCGAAGTGGATAATTTATTTGCTTGGCACGGGCAAGATTGCGAGAATTGTAAGAACTTATTATTTGCAGGACACACTGATGTGGTGCCAACAGGCGATGAGTCTGCATGGAAGCACCCACCTTTTTCAGCCACTATTGATGGTGATTATCTCTATGGTCGAGGTGCAGCCGATATGAAATCAGCCGTTGCCGCTTTTACCCTTGCCATGATTGCTTTTGTCAAGAGCAAACCGAACCACAAAGGTAAAATTGCCCTCATGCTCACCAGTGATGAAGAAGGAGTTGCGACTGATGGCATAAAAAAAATGATGCCTTATATTGCTGAAAATCATAATTTTGACTACGCTTTAGTTGGAGAACCATCCAGCTCAAAACAATTAGGTGACGTGGTTCGTATTGGAAGGCGTGGTTCTCTCCACGTTGAAATAACTATTCATGGCAAACAAGGACATGTAGCTTATCCACAAAATGCCCAAAATCCAGTTTTTTTAGCCGCGCCATTTATTGAAGAATTATCACATTTCAAATGGGATAATGGCAATCAAGATTTTCCTCCCACCAGCTTTCAAATTTCATCAGTAAAAACATCAAGTAATACTGCCAATATTATTCCTGCTGACATGATTATTAATGGCAACTTTCGTTATTGCCCTGAATCAACAAAACAATCACTTGAACAACAACTCAAACAATTATTGAATAAATACTCACTGGAATATTCGCTTTCATGGAATCTTTCTGGACTGCCCTTTTACTGTCAATCAGAACATTTGCGTTCAGTAATTACCCAAAGCATTAGTGAAACCTGTCACATAAAACCAGAATTCAACACTGCAGGAGGCACCTCAGATGGTCGTTTTATTGCGCAATATGGAGTTAGTGTGGTAGAGTTAGGTATAATCAATAAAACCATTCACCAAATTAATGAGTGTGCTTTAGTTAAGGATATTATAAATCTTAAGGAAATCTATCAACGGATTATCACAAAAGTAATGTAAATCCAAAACGAGAGGCTTATGAAATACCTATTGTTATTATTATTCACTTTTAGTCATATAACTAGTGCACAAACCACATGGCTTGATAAAGTACAAGACCCAAATAAACAGCAACAACTCGATTTACGCTGGCAAGCCACTGGTGGAGAAGCTGACTTGCGTTTTATTTACAATATTTTTTCTATTTATGGTACAAAAGTAAACCCTGCACCCGAATTTCCCAATAAACACTGGAGTGCTAATCATTTAGTTTTTCCAATTGATAAATCGAGCCATTTAAATTTACAGATACCCTATGGCATTATTGAAAAAGTAACCAATGGATCTCTAAAGATTGCAGCGAACCTTAGTTTTTCTCACCTAAATAAAAACGTGGTTATAGAATCTTTAATACTAGAACCTGTCAAGGTATTCAACAGCAGTGACCTGGTTAATTTCATTGTCAAAGATAATAATGGCAATGAACTTTTTACAGCCAGTAGCATTCACATTGAATTGGACTTAGACAAAAAACTGCTAAAAATGTCTAATATTGACTTGGTTGCCACACAAAAATTTGCCCAGTTGCTCAATCAACCACAACTTGCCAATCAAGTAGTAGCCCAAGTGCACACCTATAGTAAATTAATCATTCCCGAACTAGCCATTACTTCACCTAAAAATATACAAGCGCTCACCTGTGTAAGCAACCCGATTTGGCCTCCTGCAGGAGATGTTGATGTGACATTGCTTGATATTAATTTTATTGCTTACCTTGGTGATGTTGGTCCTGACAAAATTGTCATAACACCTGCAGCTAGTTTAAAGAACATTGGTACTGCGGACGTGGCTTGGTACCAAAAATTTAGTGGAAATTCACCTCCATACAATACCGACCAACACCCCTACCTCAACTGGTCAATTTACCGTGAAGTCGATAATAGATTTGAACAAATTGGCCTATCTGGGATTAAACATGCATTTTATACCATCAATTCAAATTGCGCCTGTCCCGGCGGGCATGTTTTAGGTCTTGGTTGTGAAGATGTGTATGGAACTGGTAACAATGATTCAGACAACGCCCTAGGACCACGGGAAGAGTTAGATGCTTTTTCAGGAGTTTGGAAAAACTGTGGTTCATATTTTGACCCAATGCCATGCACGGGTTCACAGCAAAACACCTCAAATCAACCTGGTCAAAACCGTTTACTTGCACGAAAAGATCAATTAACGGATGCCAATAATACCAGCATATACTTCCAAGCATGGTATGTTATTCGTGATGATATAAATATATTCAATTCAATGGGTTATAGAACCATTGCTCCAACTCCAAACGGTAGTGGTTGGGATATTAATACAGGCCCAACATTTAGCAACGGTGCTGCATTGGATAATTATGTCCCTCCAAACACATCCTCTGCAATGCAAGCCTCCAAAACAGTCAATACAAGTGAAGGGCATTTAACTGTAGCTATCAAAGTAACTGATTTAGGCAATGGCAACTACCGCTATAATTACGCCATTGAAAATTATGATTATGATCCAAGATTTTCACAATTTAGAATACCAATGCCAAATTCAACAGCATTTAGCAATCCTGTTTTTTCAGATTCGGATGATAACTCACTCAATGATTGGGCATTTAGTCTAAACAATAATGAATTCAAGGTAACTGGAGATTCTAGCAATGAACAAGACTGGGGTATGTTATTTAGTTTTTCTTTTACTGTAGCTGCACCACCAATTGAAGGGAGTCTGAGTATTGACGTGGTTAATTCAGCATCAATTAATGAATTAAACATCAACACACTTGTGCCAAATATTAATGATTTTGATACTTTGTTTAAATCGTCTTTTGAAAATTAACTTTCTTCTTTGTGTTTGATTGGTTCAACCGTCTCAATCCATGGCTTTCTTTTTTTGTAAGATTCTAAGTGTTGGATATAAGAGGGCTTAACCTCTTCATCGACTTTTTTCATCTCATCAATTAACCATTGTTGCAAACTGATGGCAGCCCCAAAATCTGAAACAGAAGCCAAAACAGCAGCCTTTGTATCCCATATATGCCAAGGAACCAAGTCTTCTGCATCAAATAATGCCATTAAATTTGATATAATTTTCAGTGCTTTTTCTGGATTCCGACACTTCTCATCAGCAGATGTTGCCAAAAACCACGCATGATTATTGTAAGCCAATCCCACTTCTTTTTGTTCTGCTTTTTCGAACCAGTCATAGGCTACCTGACAATCTTTTTTAAGACCTGCTCGTCCATAATAGTGATAGATAGCAATACGATCAAGAACAGAACCCATACCTAAATCTGCCGCTTTCATGTACCAATTCAAAGCTTCTTTAAATTTTGATTCACTCTCAAACTCAATAGCCAACTCCTCCATGGCATGGGCATAACCCATCTGCGCTGCCTTTTTTAGCCATTTAAGTCCTTTATCATAATTGGATGCGAATTTTTCTGAACCTTCAAAAAACGTTGAGGCAATAAAATACGCAACCTCAGCATTTCCATTCTCAACCTGATCAACCAAAGTTTGAGGAATAGTAAACTCATCTTTAGCTAAGACACCAAAAGAAAGCAATAAGATAAAGATAACCCTATAGATTACGTAGTTCCTTTTCAAAATAATGACCTCTTTGTTTATAATTATCAAACTCATCAAAGCTTGGAGCGCCTGGTGATAATAACAGTGTATGATTTTTTGGTGTATTTTCAACTGCAAATTTAATTGCATCGCTTAATTTTTTAAAATATTTAAAAGTTATGGGAGAATTAATCCCATTCAAATATTCACATATAATTTTTCCGCTCTGCCCTGTTAACAATAATAAAGCAGGTGGAAAATCATTAAGTTTCTGTGCAAACTCACTCCAATCATTGCCGCGATTAAAGCCACCAACAAACAAAGTCATTGTTGAATAATCCTGTGTTTGCAATGCAGCCAATGTGGCAATTGGCGTTGTTGCTATGCTGTCATTGATGGCAAAATGTTGACCTATTTTACCTAAATCCTGCAATCTATGCGCTAATGGTTTAAAAGTTTTAATAGCTTCTATGCACTGCGCACTATCTAATTTCAATTCATTACAAACAGTTAAAACCGCACCACAATTTTCTAAATTATGCTGGCCAATTAATTGTATTTCATCTAATTTTAGTACTTCGTCACTCTTAAAAAATAAAGAATCGCCAAAGACATAAA
>JALWML010000200.1 GCA_027083915.1 Lysobacterales bacterium
CTAGAAGACATTCCAATTAATAAGAATGGTCATGACCCAAATCAAATGGTAATGTTTTGAAAGTTAACGGGACAGTAGTGATATAAATTAAAGGATTATAAAACCACTTTAAATCATATCCCCCTAAAATATAAAAAAACATCAAGCATTGCAATAAGTAATTTTATAAATACAATAAAAAGTTAATTATTATCAAAAAAGTCTATAATTTACTAAATTTTCACCTGTTTTGTGACCAAATTGGCAAAATCAAGCTGAGAAAACCATTAGTAAACAAGATGGGATGTCTATACTAAATGATGCAACCGGTTCTCCATCAATCATCAAATTAATAAGAGGGTTAGCCAATGCATTATGAAAATGTATTTTGTCTTGAATAAAATACATCCATAAAATCAAATTTAATGTAGAATAGTCGATACAAATTGGAGTTTATCTATGCACACTAAAATAATTTTAACTTTTTTCTTTTTAAGCCAATACGCTTATGCCGCAAGCACCATAGACATTCCTCCACAAGGTGTCTCATTACACCAACTGGATAATGGCATTAATGTTTTGCTTATTGAGAATCCTGGTTTGCCGATGGTTGGCATTAATACTGTTGTCAAAGTGGGTTCTGCTTATGAAACCTTTGCTTCAAGTGGTATGAGCCATATGCTTGAGCACTTATTGTTTAATGGCACTAGCCAGTTGTCTCAAAAAGAAATGTATGATTTAACGGATAAAATTGGTGGATACAACAATGCCAATACAGGGGAATATTACACTAACTTTATGATGGTTACACCATTTGAAAACATCAAACAAGGCATGGAAATTCAAGCAGGCATGATATTTGATTCGACCCTACCAAAAGAAAAGTTTGACAAAGAAAAAGGCATCGTCTTAGAAGAAATAGCCAAAACCTTAGCCAATCCGCGGGATAAGGCCGCACGCTTAGTTCGCCAACAATTATACGCAGGTCATGCCATCTCTTTGCCCACACTTGGCACTTATGAAACCATCAAAAACATGACTCGCGATGATGTTCTGTCTTTTTACAAAAACAATTACGTACCAAACAATATGGAAATCAGTGTGGTTGGTCATTTTGATACCGACGAAATGCTTGGCTTGTTAAATGAAATTTATGGGCATGCTAAACCGGGCAATGTCATCCGACCTGCTATTAAAGGGTGGGCAACAGGGTTTGAGCCTCCTGTGGCACGAAAAAGTAATGGTGTTATCTACTCTTTTACCAACAAAAAGAATATGACAATCCACAACTTTTACCCTTTTAACAACTCATCGGATGCCTTTGAATCATTATTATCTGATGCCTTGGATAAAAATAAGGACGAAATAGAGTCCCAATTAAAAAATACTTATAAAGAAGTTAAGAGCATTGCTTTTGATTTGCATAGTTTCCCTGTAGGGCATTATATTCAAGCCGATATCACCATTGACAACGATAAAAACTTAGGAGTAATCAATAAACGCTTTATGCAATTATTAGCCGAACAGAAATTATTTTTACCCGCTGGTCACATCAAGTCAGAAGCGATTAAAACTAAGACAGACTTTCTCAAGCAAATAGAAAAGCCTCATATGTTTGGAATATATAATGCCGATTTAATTGCGCAACAAGGACTTGGAGCTATTATTAAACAATTCTCAGGAGATGAGTTTTTTGATGCGGGAAAAAAGCTCAATCAATTTAAACTCAATCAAGAACCTCTGATTATTGTTGATTACCCCACAACCAAAAAACGCGAGAATAAAACAACCCAGAACAAAGCCATATTATTGCCAAGCACCAAAAATTCTGCTTCCATTATTGTTAAACAAAATGAGTTGAGTGAATTACTGGCTATTCATTACCTGTTTAAACACAAAGATAAATTTGAAAAAAAATACGGAAAAGATGCCGCCAAAATATGGCACGATTTGTTTGGCAAAAAAATGAAATCACCAGAAGTACAAAAGTACATGGCGGATTATGGTTTAAAATTTAAAGTTAATGACAATCCCTATTTTCCAATGGATGACATTTATTTAAGTCCATCCTTTGGCTATATTCGTGTTGAAGGACTGGCATCAGACTCTCAAGCTGTGATAGATTTTCTGAGCAAACAAATGTTAAACTTTAAACCCAGTAAACAAGACTTTGAAACAGCACTTAAAAAGAACCAATCAGGAAAATCCCATCAGCAGAAAAACAAAAGCAAAGAATTGTTCAAAAAACACTACAACAAAGTTATATTTGGAAAGAATGATGAAAAACCCAATGATAAAGTACTAAACTATGAAAACTTTATTGCTTTTGGTGAACGTTACTTTTCCCCTAACAACCTTGTTATTTCAGTCGTTTCAAAACATTCTGCACAAGACATTAAGTCCTATTTTAATGGTTTCACAAAAGATAACGAACAACCCTTTTCTGGATTAGCTCAAGCCAAAAGATTTGTTAAAAACGATAAAGCCATCACCATCAATGAAACCATTGGCGGTGAGCAAGCCCAAACATTTTATGGTTTTATCAAAGACATCGACCAAAAAGACGAAGCCGCATTAACCGTGCTGTCATTAATGTTAAAAAGTGATATTGCCTTTAATATTCGTGAAAAACAAGGACTTGCCTACCGCATGTCTTCGGGTATTGACATCAAAGGCGATAAAGCTCTGTTCTTTGTCAACGTGCCGACTCAACCCAAAAATGTCGATAAATTACTTGAACAATTTGCAGGGCTGATGACCGCAAAATTTGCCGACAAAATCACCCAAGACGAACTTGATAAAACCGTTAATAAATACCTTGGTCGCATGATGTTTCGCCGATTGTCCAGTATCAATCAAGCCTATTACTTAGCACATTCTTTGTATTTTGATGGCAGTATTGAAGCCGACAAACAACGTCTGGAGGCTTTGAAGAATGTCAAACTAGCTGATGTCAAAGCAGTTGCCAAAAAATACCTTATTGCCCAAAACCCAATTCAAATTATTATCAACTAGGCTCTATGTGAAAAACCATGAAAAAATTTACTTTACTTATTGCTAGTTTAATTATTAGCCTTTCTAGCTCTGCTAACACACCGATTCATCATGAAATCACTGCTACCATTCAACCGAATCAATCCCTGTTGTCTGTTAAAGATGAAATGACTTTTCTTGTCGGCAAAAGAACCAAAACTTTGCAATTTAAACTACACCATAATTTGGTTCTCAAAAAGAATAAACTCATCAAAAAAATTCAAAGCAATGTGACTAGCCAAGATATTGGCATGGATAAGGATGATGTCAGTGAAGACAGTGCTCTCAAGCTCAATGTTTATCAAATAAAATTACCACGCAATACGGGTGATGAATTTAAAATTACCGTTAATTATTCGGGCACAATTGAATCGCCTGTCAAACAAAGTGCCGAAAATTACGCCCGTGGTTTTAGTGAATCCGCTGGCATCATCTTTGAAAAAGGTGTTTATTTAGCCGGTTCGACTTATTGGGTTCCGACCTTTGGTGAACAAATGGTGACTTTTAAACTCACAACTATTTTGCCTAAAGACTGGAGCGTGGTAACAACAGGCAAGCGTTCACAAGATACAAGCAAAAACAACAAACACATCGACACATGGGATTCACCAACTCCTCAAGAAGAAATTTTCCTCATTGCTGCTGCTTTCACCCAATACAGTTATTCCATGGGCAATGTTGAGGCAATGGCATTTTTACGCACACCTGATGAAGGACTTGCCAATAAATACCTCGAAACCACCGCCGGATACATGGAGATGTACCGCAAACTTATTGGACCTTACCCTTACACTAAATTTGCCTTGGTGGAAAATTTCTGGGAAACTGGCTACGGCATGCCCTCTTTTACCTTACTGGGTGAAAAAATAATCCGCTTTCCTTTTATTTTGCATTCTTCTTATCCACACGAGTTATTGCACAATTGGTGGGGTAATTCGGTCTACGTTGATTTTGACAACGGTAATTGGTGTGAAGGCTTAACCGCTTACATGGCAGATCATTTGATTAAAGAACAACGCTTTCAAGGTGAAGAATACCGCCGTGTGACCCTGCAGAAATTTACCAACTTCGTGAACAAAGATAATGATTTTCCTCTTAATAAATTCATCTCACGCCACGATGCTGCCAGTGAAGCCATTGGTTATGGCAAAACCATGATGGTCAATCACATGTTACGCCAAAAAGTTGGGGATGAAAATTTTATCAAGGCTTACCAACAATTCAACCGTGACAACAAATTTAAAAGAGCTTCTTTTGATGATATTCGCCAAGCCTTTGAAAGCACAACCGACCAAAAACTTGACTGGTATTTTAAACAATGGGTGGATCGCACTGGAGCACCTTCTTTAACCATCACTGATGTCAAAAACCAAACGGTTCGTGGTCAAGACACCATAACTTTCACCTTAAAGCAAATTCAACACGACGATGCCTTTTCACTGGATATTCCATTAGCCATCGTCACCGACAAAGGCACAAGTGAACAAATCGTGCAAATGGATAATAAAATCCAGCAGTACAGTCTCGCCGTTGATGGCAAGGTTTTGAAAATTCAAATTGATCCTCATTTTGATATTTTCCGCACACTTGATCCACGCGAATCTCCACCGGCTTTTACCAAAGCTTATGGCGCTGACAAAACAACCATTATCTTGCCTGCCAAAACAAACAAACGTTACGCACTCTACCAAGACTTAGCAACAAAATGGTCACAAGCAAAAGCCGATAAATTTGAAATCATCGCTCAAGAAGACCTTGAAGCATTACCAACAAACCAAGGCGTTATGATTTTAGGTTTAGACAATAAGTTTTCAACCTTTGTCAATACTGCTTTAAAACAATACGACTCAAATATTAGCCCGGCAATTGTAAGCTATGGGAAAAGAGTCCTCAAAACCGACAACAACAGTTTTTTTATCGCTGTTGCCAACCCTAAAAATGCCAAACAAACCATCACCCTACTTTCTATCGGAAATGATGCGGCTGTCGATGGCTTGGTGAGAAAACTGCCCCACTACGGCAAATACAGTTACCTCGCCTTTGAAGGAGATGAACCATCTAACATCGCCAAGGGCAACTGGCAAATTACCGACTCACCTTTAATCTACGCCTTTGATAAAAATGCCAAAGTCGAACTTCAAAAGGGCCAAGCACTGGCACAATTAACCCCCGTTTTTTCTGCCAAACGCATGATGGAAACTGTCAGTTACCTAGCAGATGACAAGCTTAAAGGGCGTGAACTTGGCAGCCCTGAATTGGATGAGGCTACTCAATTTATCGCAGAAAAGTTCAAACAGTATGGTTTAAAAGCAGGTGGTGACAATAATAGTTACCTGCAAACATGGGCACAAGATGTTAAAGACAGAAAAAACCTCAAACTCAGCAATGTTATTGGCATAATCCCTGGCAATAATCCAGATTTGTCCGAAGCCGTTGTAATATCTGCCCATTTCGACCACCTTGGTATGGGCTGGCCCAACCACAAAAGTGGCAACCAAGGCAAAATTCATAATGGTGCGGATGACAATGCCAGTGGCGTTGCGGTGATGTTAGAGCTCGCCAAAACATTAGGAAAAACAGCCAA